>DATNOG010000083.1:0-36856 GCA_035601415.1 Pyrinomonadaceae bacterium
AGCGGCCGCACCAGCTAGCTTTCTATTACCAGGACGACTTCAAGGTCACCCCGCGCTTGACCGTCAACCTTGGGCTGCGTTGGGACACCAATATCAAGTTCCTTGGTCAGCAACTCACCGGCAACCCTCTGACCAGTAACCGAGTGGCGTTGGTCATGCGCCAGGTGATTGCGGCCAATCCGTCGGCTGCGGCAGCGCAGGAAGGACTAAATGTAATCAAGAGCTTCTGGGGAGACGAGGCCGCGCTGCGACGCACTACGGCAAATTGGAAGGAATTCCAGCCCCGCATCGGCTTTGCATGGGACGCAACGGGCAACGGCAAGCTGGTCATCCGCGGCGGCTACGGCATCGCGTTCGACCAGATCTTCCAGAACCTGACTCTTTTCGGTCTCCAACTTTCCAACCCGTTTATCTACACCACAGTGCTGGATTGTACCGGCGCGCCAGGCGGTGGCTGCCCGGATTTCTCGACTTATCGGCCCTTCGTGGACTCGCTGCCGGCGCCTCCGGCCTTTTCCACTAGCCTCCCGGCTGGCTCCTCTCCGGTTCGTATCAATGACGCGCACCTGACCGACCCCTACGCTCAGCAGTGGTCACTGGGCGGGGCTTGGGAGTTCAAGCCCGATTGGGCTTTCTCTGTTGACTTCTATCACGTGCTCGGCATCCACGAACAACGGGCCCTGAATGCAAACCCCCGCATCCGGACAACCTGCGACCCGGCTTTCGGAGGAAATGCTGCCGATCCGCGCTGTGTCAGCGGTACGGGCACGCGACTCTTTGCGGCTGCGTTTCAGGCCGCCGGCCTCGATCCAAACCAGATCGGGGAAATCCGCAAACTTACCGCCAACAATCGCTCACGGTACGATGGATTCAACTTTGTCCTGCGTAAACGGTTCAGCCACAACTACACGATGCAAGGAAGCTATGTGCTTTCCTGGTCGCGGTCCTGGGGAGGCGTGCCTGTAGCCTCTTACCTGGGCACGGGAGCCCGCGTTGATTTTCGGGATCAGTTCAAGCCTGGACAATACGGCGCCACCAACTTCGACGAGCGCCACCGAGTCGTGATAAGTGGCGTATTTAACCTGCCGTACGGGTTCGAGATCGCTCCGATTTTCCAGGCGGCCTCCGCACGGCCGTACTCTTTTCAAGCCGGAGTGGACGTCAACGGTGATGGCGTTACCAACCTGAACGACCGCGCTTGTGTGGGCAGCACCCCGCAACGTGCCATAATTACCCGAGCCTGCCAACAGCTATCGCCCAACACCTTGCGGGGCGATCCGTTGGTCCAACTCGATTCCCGGTTCGGCAAAGCGTTCAGATTCCACAGCGACCGCATGGCGTTGCGACTCTACTGGGAGCTTTACAACATTTTCACTACGAAGAACTTCGGCAACAACTTCAACTCCGTTTGCGGCAACGCGTTCACTTCAGCCGCCGGCGCCCCTTGCAGTTCGTCCTTCGGAACCGCGCAAGGCTACTTCGGCGGGCAGGGGTTTGGCGCGGCAACCAGTGGGCCGCTCCGTTCACAGTTCGGTTTTCGCTTCGAATTTTAAACGAGTTGGTTACGATGTCTTCAGAGGGCGTCGGACTTGTCCGGCGCCTTTTTCTTGTTGAATCTCATCAGCTATTGCGCGAGCAGATGCGAGGACGTCGTCAGAAATGCTGGTTACCAATCCCATTTGGAGCGCCTCCTGGCTTGCGATGCGTCGGGTTGGCTAAACAACTCTAAAGCACGCGCGCGCCGGATTGAGCGCAGGCAGTCTTTGCGCGCCGCCCTGGCCTTCGTTCGTGCCATGGTAGCAGCGATTCTGCGCCGAAGCACTTGCGAGAAACGCGCCTTTGAGTTGCTTACCCGCGGTTTGGATTTGATGCCGGGAGCGTCCAGAAATTTGGTCTCGTCAACCAGGTTTTTGCAGAGGAGAGTTTTGGCGCTGAAGTCAACGCTTATGCTTGCCAGTTTGAAAAAAATGAGCCTTACTGCCATGGCCCTCACGAAGACTCCTTTTTCACTGGATCGACTGCTTCGCTTCCGGAGGAGTTCTAGAGGCAAATGTCGGTATAAACGTGATGCGCTGGGGATGGAAGATTGCTAAAGAGGTATTGCCAGGTTTCTAAAGAAGGAGTAGCATGCGCGACTAAGTGGCATCACATTTCCGCATGGTCTAACGTCTAGTTCAAGCAGTTTTTGAACACTCAAGGGAAGTGTGAAGAAAGCCGCGAGTTCAGACTACCCGACTTGTAGCCCCGATTTTTTGGGAGGCCGGTTTTGCACCGTTCTCATCAAATGTTCCGCCGCGATAAGCTACCCACTGTCGCAGGCGAATTATCCAACCACTTTGAATGGAGGTGTCTCATGCTTAAGAGAATACTGTGCTCGTTTGGCTTGCTCTCTTTATTGGTATTATCCATCGGTATATGTCAGGCGCAGTCTGCGTCCACGGCGACCATTATCGGTAGGGTGAGTGACCCCCAAGGCGCTGTGGTTAAGGACGCCAAGGTGGTAGCGCGAAATACCCAAACCGGAATCGAGCGGACCACAACAACCTCAGGCGACGGACTGTACACATTGGAAACGCTGCCGCCAGCAGTTTATGACATCACGGTTGAAGCAACGGGTTTCTCTCCGGCAAAAGCTGAAGCCGTTAAGCTTCAGGTTGGCGAGCGACGAGACGTTAATTTTAACCTGGCCATTGCCGGCGCCACGGGAAGCGTGACAGTCACAGCCGAACTTCCGCTCGTCGAAACAGCCAAGACCGATGTTTCAACGGTTGTTACCGACAGATCCGTCGCGACTCTCCCCACCACGACAAGCTTCAATGGCCTCGGCGGCGTGTCCAACGATTACGCTGCCCTGGCAACTACCGCACCGGGTGTTAAGTATGACACCGCCAACGTCTCCAGTGATTTGCTCGCGCCAGGGGCGGTCAACAACCGGGGTATTCAATACAACATTGACGGCGGCACCATCACTGATCAGGTGGTTTCCGGGCGCTCGCAGTTGGGGGCATCGGTTGAGGAGGTAAAGGAGTTCCAGGTACTTACGAACAATTACAATGCCGAGTATGGCCAATCTGGTGGCCTCATACTCAACGTCATCACCAAATCAGGCACCAATGGGTTCCATGGTGACGGCCATTATTACACTCGTGGCCGCAATCTGACAGCTAACACTTTCTTCTATAATCAGAGCGCCGATGCTCGTTTTCGCCGCGCTCCGTTCCACAAGTATGAAGGCGGAGGGACATTCGGTGGACCTATCATTAAGAACCGTTCCTTCTTTTTCTTGAGCTACGAGCAGGTCCGACAGGCAGTGCCACTCACGCTAACACCAGGTGGGAAGGCGATCACATTAACATCGCCGACAAAAGAATTGCTTACTTCAATAAAACTTGACCACCAGCTCACCAAGAAACATCAATTGACGGCGCGCTACAACACGCAGCGTGACCTGCAGGACAACCTGCTGGTGCAAATCGCACCCTTCGCTACGCAGGAGTCGCTGGTGGCCTCTGATTCTCATGACGTTGCGCTCAACGTCTCGGATACGTGGACTGCGACGCCCACTGTGATTAACGAGGTCCGCTTCGTCTTTCATCGCCTCAGAAGTGTAACGCCAACGAAAAGCGAATTGCCAGGTCAGTCAGGACCAGGCTTTTATCACGGTGCAGCCTTCTGCTGTCCGCAGGGTGCGCGTGATAGGCGTTATCAAATCATCGACAACCTGACGATGTCGCGAGGAGCGCATACTTTCAAGTTCGGGACCAGCATTTCCCACACCCCATACTTTTCATTATTCACACAGATCAACAAGGGCCTCTATCACTACGACAAGCCCGAAAGCGGTCCGAATGGCGCTCCGTTTGCCACCCCGGGGAACCCGGCGACGAGTTTTGATATCGGGATCGGCCCGGCACAAGTCAACGCGACGGATACCATCTATGGCTTCTACGGTCAGGATTCGTGGAAGATCAGGCCAAATGTGACACTCAACCTTGGCCTGCGCTATGACGTCGAAAGTGGAGCCTTCAAAGGAGGCACAAAAGACAACGGATGTCTCCAGGGCAACGGGATCATCCGCGCTTGCTCATCGGATAAGAACAACTTCCAACCGAGAGTTGGACTGGCATGGAGCCCACGCTTCAACAGTGGCTTCTTGCATACCCTGTTCGGGGATCAGGATCGGACGGTCATCAGATTATCGTTCGGCGAGGTCACCCAGATTGCGTACCTCAACGTCTCGCTCGACTCGCTCAATTTCGACGGCGTGAATCTGTTAACACTTTCCGGATTAACTGACCCGGCGGTGCTGGCGTTTGCCCCGAACCGACCATCCGCCGCCGTGCTCGAGACCCAAAGGCCAGTCGGCTTCTTCGGTCGCGTACGGCCGATCTCCACTGACCTGAAGAACCCCGAGGTGCGCTCCGCTAGCGCGACACTCAGCCGTCAGATAGGCAGAAACTTTGTGCTCGACGTCGGTTTCACCGGGGTCTACGGATTCGGATTATTCGGGGAGCGCGACCGAAACTACCCCGTCATCGTAGCAGACCCCGCTCACCCAGGGTTCTTCTATTTCCAAGGCAGGCCAGACCCGCGGTTCACGGCAATACGCACAAATGAAAACACGCGCACCTCAAGCTATAATGGCGGTTTTATCAGTGCCACAAAGCGTCTGTCGAATCACTTCGAGTTCAACGGCAGCTACACATTCTCGAAGCTGCTCTCGTCAACTGAAGACTTCTACGGCCTTTCTGAGCCGGGAGATCCCCGCAATATCAGAGCGGATCGTGGTCTCTCATATAACGACGTTCGTCATTTAGCCAACTTCGGTGCCGTCTATGACACCGAGAATCTGACCCATCGGTCGGTCCTAAAGCATATCCTCAATAACTGGACTATTGGCGGGGTCGGCACGCTTCAGTCGGGACGTCCTTATCCAATCTCAACCGGTGATGCTCCGTTCTCGGCCACGTTCTTTTTTGGCGCCGGTAACGAAACCCAGCAGCGTCCCAATGTCCTGCCGGACGGCACGCTCATTGCCACTAACATAGCGTCTCGCAGCGGCACTAACTTAGCGATCAGCGAAGCGGCCATTGCCGCGGGTTTGTGCCCCGGCTGCACGCAGACCACTTTCCTCGCACCCGCAGGCGCTAGTTCGAGAGGGCCAACGGATAGCTTTACTGGCGATATCGTTGATTTCCAGTTCCTCAACGGCAATCTTGTTCGCGATGCCGGTCGTGGCCGCCCCTACTATCGGTTTGACATGTCCTTTATCAAGGCATTTCCCATCCGAGAGCAGATGCGTCTGGAGTTTAAGGTGGACATCTTCAACATCTTGAACCATACGAACTTTCTGCTGAACAACGGCAACGATACTCTTAACCTGCTGCCGCTAGCCATCGACGCAGCTGGGGTTGCCATTAAGGACTGCCGTTCGTGCTTAGACCCATACACCGGTCATTACATCGGCAGCGACGGGCGCGTGCTGCATCTTCAGGACCTGCGGAGCGGACGAGTTAGTAAGGACCTCCAGAACCCGATCTTTGGCGGACTGGGCGATCCATCGTCAACCGACAGCGCACGCACGATCCAAGTGTCGGCTCGGTTTAGATTCTAATCAATTGGCCGACCAGTTGATTCCTGTCAAAAACAAAAGAGGTGGGCGCTTATGGCCCACCTCCTTGTGTTTCATAGCGCCTAATCGCGAAGCCGTACTTTCGCGCTCACCCACTCTCTGCGTATCGTGATTTAGCCACAAAACTGAGAGCTACTTAGATTACTCATGAATCTTGCTTAGTCGCTCGGCGCGCTTTTTTATGCTGCCGCTGATTTCGATAATACTCTCAAGATCACGGCTGGCCTTAGTTGCCAGCTGAATGTCAATCACGGGTTTCTGGAAAAGAGGATTCGTTACAAAGCTCTGAATTGAACTATCGAGGCTTAGGAGCGATGCTTTTAGTTGAGCCCTGTCGGGCGCGTTCTGACTGCTTCCATTCTTTTCGTTCTCCTCTGATTTAGAAAGTGCCAGGTTTATCTTTAACCGATTAGCCAGCTTTTTGATTTCCGCCGCTGTATCCGATATACGCTTGTAGTCAAACGCATTGTTGATTGAAATTGCATACATCATCTCATTCTTAATAACCTGGATGCGCATGAAGTCTTTCTTAATCTGCTCTAATACGATCTTACGTACCGCTAACTGATTGGGATCTTCTGAAGCCCTGCTCGCCCCCAGCTCAATCCTTGAGCGCTCCAACTCCCTTTCTCGGACAGCTATTTCTCGCGCTCTACCCGCCCCTGCGGTGCCAAGCCGTGGGTCAATTTGCTGGGCCGTCAGCGGTGCGGCTACCATGAAGACGAAAGCGCTCGCCGAGGCTTTAAATATTGGAAGTCTCGTAGTTGGCCCTATACGATAGCTTTTCATTGCACACCTGCAAATGCTACTCGATTTTTCCTTATGTAGGATGTCAGTATAAATCTTATAGACCTCTGCGCACAATACGCTGATGATCTGGGCAATTCGACAAGCAGCGACCTGGCGCTCGATTCAGATCGCATAAGAGGCATGCGAGCCAGATCAGAGGAGCAATAGACTTAAAGTTCAATACCGTTACCGAAAACTTTGCGTGCGCGGCCTAATGAAGTTCCCTCGCATGACCGATTGCGAGAGCAGAGGCCATGACATCCTCAGAAATATTGCTTATCAATCCGATTGCCAGCGCCTCCTGGCTTGAAACGGCTCGCGTAGTGCTGAACAACTCCAAACTGCGGGCGCGGCCAATAAGGCGAGCCAGTCTTTGCGTACCGCCCCAGCCGGTGATGATTCCCAAGCGCGCGCCAGGGTGTGCGAAAACAGCCTGAGGGGAAGCGATACGGATGTCGCAAGCCAGCGCTAAATCGAGTGCTCCGCCCATGCAATAACCGTTGATGGCCGCAATCGTCACCTGCCTGGCGTCCGCGATGGTCTGAAAGAGTTTCTGACCAAACCTCGAAAACTCAAGTGCGTCCTTTTGATCCAGTTCAGCCAGCTCGCGAATGTCGGCGCCAGAAGCAAACACGTCTTCCGCGCCGGTGAAAACAATCGCCTTTAGATCTTCACGTGCAGTTAGTGATGAGACAGCATTTGTGAGTTCGTACAGAGTGGAGCTGGAAAGAGGATTGCGCGCGGCAGGTCGGTTGAAACGAATGACGGCGATGGCACCGATGACGTCAGTAACGATTGCAGACGCCGCCGTCATTTTTATTCGCGTGGCTTTACGTTTTCACGCAAAAAATTGACGATGCTTTCAGTGGATGTGCCGGGCAGGAAAATTTCCGCGACGCCCTGCTGTTTGAGTTTCGCGATATCGTCCTGGGGAACAATGCCGCCGAGTAGAACCAGGCAGTCGTTCATGCCCTGATCATGAAGCAGCTGCACAATCCGCGGGCAAAGCGTGTTATGTGCTCCGCTAAGAATTGACACACCGACCGCATCCACATCTTCCTGCAAAGCCGCCGCCGCAATCATTTCCGGTGTTTGGCGCAGGCCGGTATAGATGACTTCCATGCCCGCGTCGCGCAGCGCGCGGGCAATAACTTTGGCGCCGCGATCGTGTCCATCTAGACCGGGCTTCGCCACCAACACGCGGATTTTTCTATCGTTCATAAACCTTATTGTAGCCTTACTGTATGAATTGCCCCAGCGGACCGTCGCGTTTGATGTAGGGCTTGAGTTCCGTGTAACTGAAAAAGTATCTGCCCTCGGGTTCAAATGCTTGTATTACATGTGGATATCCGGCGTCGTAAAGAAACGTGATTCCTTTACCTCCTACCGCAAACGCATCAAGGTCAGCCAGCTTATACTCAAGCGCTTCCTGCGCTTCCTTTGCAATTCTTATGTCCTCGGGATCGCTATTAGACTCAGCAAGATCTTTTAAAATCTGCTTTAGTTCAGTCTGAAATTTGGCCCTAACCAATCCGGCGAGTGACTCGAGTTTGTTAGCCACAAATGCATCCGACGCCTTAATGATGCTGCCTTTCCTAAGATCTATCGCGAAGTCTTTCTTCTGGCTGTCTGGATATGCGCCCGATCCACTTTGGCTAAAGGTAATATCCAAAATATAGTTTTTGTTGTAGTTCACTTCATAACTAAATTCTTCCAACCAGTTATCCTGGCGATATTCGGCAAGGGAGGTATCGAATACATTTTTGATTTGCAGGATTGACTGAACCCGACGCAGAACGCGAGCGTCACTAAGGCCAGTAATTATCGGGTACTTGATTGTTGCTCGTTTCTTGTCCGGAAAGTCTTTTACGATTTTGCCGCGGCGAACGATCACAATCGTGCGGGGTTTCACAATCACGCGATCGTTTCTAAGGACGTTTGCTTGGGGCGAGGCCTGCGAATGGTGGTTGGGAACTAGCAGGAAGAAAACCAGCGGCAATAGCGGTCGCATATTTTTTGGGGATGGGTCAATATGCGAGATACTAAGACTAGAACGCAGGCTCTTCGTAGATGCCGTAAACGTCTCGCAGGGCTGAACAAATCTCACCGAGCGTAGCATAAGCGCGCACTGCCTCGATCGTCGCCGGCATAGTGTTTTCGCTAACCTGGGCAGCGCGGCGAAGTTTGTCCAACGCATTGCTAACAGCACCGGCATCACGCAGGTCGCGAGTTTGTTGTAAACGTTCAACCTGATGCTCGCGCACCGATTCATCGATTACAAGGGTTTGAACCTCGGCAGACTCGTCTTCCATCGCGTACTTATTGACGCCCACAATCACTTGCTCACCGCGTTCGACCGCCTTCTGATACTGATAAGCCGAATCCTGAATCTCTCGCTGCGGAAAACCTTTCTCGATTGCTTCAACCATTCCGCCCATCGCGTCGATGCGACGGAAATAATCCAGCGCTCTCTCTTCCATCTTTTGTGTAAGCGATTCGACGTAGTAGGAGCCGCCGAGCGGATCCACGGTGTTCGCCACGCCAGTCTCCTCGGCAATGATCTGTTGCGTGCGCAAAGCGATCAAGGCGGCGCGATCAGTGGGTAGCGCGAGCGCTTCGTCGTAAGCATCAGTGTGCAGACTTTGAGTGCCGCCGAGTACGCCGGCCAGCGCCTGGATCGCAACGCGGACGATGTTGTTGAGCGGCTGTTGCACTGTTAATGACACACCGGCTGTCTGGGTATGAAACCGAAGTTTCAGCGTGCGCTCGTTGGTTGAGTCAAAGCGATCGCGCATCTCGCGCGCCCAGATGCGACGTGCGGCGCGATACTTCGCCACTTCTTCAAAGAAATCATTATGAGCGTTGAAAAAGAAAGACATCCTGGGCACGAACGCATCCAACTCGAGTCCCGCGCGCACACCCCATTCCACGTATTCAAGGCCATCGCGCAGCGTAAAAGCGAGTTCCTGGATGGCCGTCGCGCCGGCTTCGCGGATGTGATAACCGCTGACAGAAACCGGATTGTAGCGAGGCACATGCTGGGTACAGAATTCAAAAGTATCTACTACCAGCTTCATTGCTGGACGAATCGGATAGATCCATTCTTTCTGCGCGATGTATTCCTTAAGAATGTCGTTTTGCAGGGTCCCGGAAATCTTTTTCCAGTCGGCGCCCTGTTTCTCTGCAACGACCAGGTACATCGCCAGGAGAACGGAAGCCGGCGCATTAATCGTTTGCGAGACAGTGACGTGCTCAAGCGGTATCTCATTGAAGAGCGCTTCCATATCGGCTAACGAAGAAACAGCAACGCCGCATTTGCCCACCTCTCCTTCCGACAGCGGGGAGTCAGCGTCGTAACCCATCAAAGTCGGCAAGTCATAAGCGACTGAAAGACCGTTCTGGCCTTGCGCCAATAAGTATTTGAAACGCGCGTTCGTTTCTTCCGGTGTGCTGAAGCCTGCAAACTGGCGCACGGTCCAAAGCTTGCCCCGATAGCCGGTCGGATGGATGCCGCGCGTGTAAGGGAAATTGCCAGGGAAGGAAATGTCTCGCTCGAAATCTAGTGGCTCGACATCCGCAGGTGAGTAAAGTCGATTTGTCTCCTCAAGCGAGACAGTTTGAAAATTGGATTTTCGTTCGGGATGCTTTTCGAGAAGCGGTTGCAGTGTCTCCCGTTCCCACTCTTCGACCGCTTCCTCTGCTGGAGAAGTGAACTCTTTGGTATCAGACATAAAACTTCGATTGATCGTGTTAAATGTAATTCGATATTAGTTTACGGTCATAGGGGTGTCAACACGACTATGCCTCAAATTGCAATTGAATTTTTGAAGAGGGGAGCGCGGCTGTGATGGCAGTCACAGCCGCGCGTTCTCGGCAGGCACTCGCGATACGTGGTGTTTCAAGAAGGGGAACTAGCGGGTAACCGGCAGGTAAACTTAAATCCAGCGGCATCCGTTGCGAAGGAGCTTCCCCAATTGCTCATTCGACGGGCACAACAATTTCGTTTGGACGCACCATGTTCAGGCGGCTGCGCGCGGCGACTTCGATGGTGCGTGGGTCGGTACGCAACTTTTCAATTTCCAATCGCAACGACTGGTTCGCGTTTCGCAATCCCTCGACATCCGTTTGCATGCGAACGTACTGATCGGATGCCAGAGACATCCTGGTGCGTGTTCGCATTGTTACTGCGACGCAGATGGCAAACGTTCCCAGGATAATCATTCCAAAAATTACCCAGGCTGGTATTAAGCCGCCGCGACGACGAACCTCGGAGCGCGTGCCAATAATATCCAGTGAAATCTCTTTGACTGATGCCAACGGAGAAGCTACTCGGGGCGCAACGCGCTGCGCTCGAATCCGTTCATCCACCCAGTAAGTATCTATGACCCTGCTCAAGGAGCACCTCCACGTCTTTTGCTGATTCTGATTCCGCGTAAATACGAACTACCGGTTCGGTTCCTGACGGGCGCATTAAGAGCCAGGATCCATCTGCGAAAATGAACTTCACTCCATCCAGGCGATTGGTTCGCTCAACCCGCCGGCCACCGATCTCCTTTGGATCCTGTTTGAGCTTGTCGGGCAGCGTTTTCATTATCTCCGGAGTTAGGCGAATTCCCGTGCGGCCTGATTCGAGCTTGCCAACCCGGGCATACAATTCGTTCAACTGCTCAGTCAAACTCTTGCCGCGCGCCGCAACTGCCTCCGCTGCGAGCAAACACGCAAGGATGCCATCTTTCTCCGGATAGTGACCTTTGATTGATAGTCCCGCCGACTCTTCACCACCGATGACAATCTTGTTTTCATTGATCAATTCTCCGATGTATTTGAAACCGACAGGTGTTTCATAAACTGGCAAACCACGAGCTTCCGCAACGCGGTCGACCAGATGCGAAGTTGCAACCGAGCGGGCAGCGCCCCCACTCCATTGTCTTGACTCCACCAAATAATCGAAGAGAAGAGCAATCAATTGATTGGGGGAGATGAAAGAACCGTTTGCGTCAATGACGCCGAAACGATCGGCATCGCCATCGGTTGCCAGACCAAGCACGCACTTCTTAGACAAGACAAGCTCGCGCAATTCTGTTAAGTGACTCTCATCCGGCTCAGGCGCTCTGCCTCCAAAGAGGACATCGCGCCAATCGTGAATGGTTTCGACTTCAAGGCCGTGCATTCGCAATGCTTCGTCGAGATATCCGCGACCTGTTCCCCAGATTGGGTCGTATGCGTATCGCCCGCCTGCACGTTTGATCTCGTCAAACCTAATTTTCGTGCCTAGATCAGCAAGATAATCCGGCCGCGCCGAAAAGGTTTGCAGGGCAGGTTTCTCTGATTGCGTTTTGCTCTGCGCCCGCTCCACGCCCTTGATGAGCTGCTCGACATTGCGAGTGATTTCCGGCAGCGCGGGAGCGCCATCGCCCGTGGAAAGCTTCATGCCGTTGTACTCGGGCGGATTGTGCGAAGCAGTGAAATTGATTCCGCAGACGGCGTTGCGGGTGCGAATCGCGTGGGAAAGAGTCGGCGTCGGAACCGGGCCATCGCAAAGCAGAGCTGTGAAATTGTTTGCGGCTACGATGTCCGCACATTCGCGGGCAAACTGTTCGCCAAGAAAGCGGGTGTCATAACCGACGACCATTACGTCATTGGCCGCTTTTTTGGAACCGAAGTGGGAGCAAATCGCGCCGGTAACAGAGCGAACACCGGCGAATGTAAATTCGTCGGCAATTACGGCTCGCCATCCGGAGGTTCCAAACTGAATAGTCATGAAATTTTTAAGAGTCTGCTTAACTACCGAATCGGCCGATGCACAAGATAGCGGTGTTTTCGCTATGTTTACCCCAACCGGCTGCGCTGAAACTATGTTCAATCCATTGCCAGTCAACGGTTTAGGGTCAAGGTTAGCGGAATGTAGCACCAGTGCTTAAGGGTGTAAAGCAATTTCTTTGCAACGGTTTCGCAATGTAAGTTCAACGCTTACATGAAGTAAGAGCGCTTAATGGACCAAAAAGGCGAACGCCCGGCGAACACAATTCCTAGATTCTCTAACTGAACAAGTGTTCGCGTTTAAAATTGTTGACACGACTTCCTTGCCGCGACTAGACTTCAGGACGAAACCCGTTCGGAACTGACCACGGGTCTCGGACAACGCCTCCGCGGTCGATACCTTGCCCTCAAATTGATTTCCGTTCTGCAGAATCCAAATCCGGATTAGTTCGATGCAAATTTTTGGCGAAGGACCACGCGTGAGTTCGAGTTCGCCACCAAAATCGCGTTAAGACTTTGATCAATAGCAATCAATTACCGATAAGCTCCATCCTGCGGGCCCTGTGCCAGGCGGCCGAATCCGGGCCCGAACTTCTCTATGAAGTGATGCTCAAGCTCAGCCTCGTGGTAGAAGCAACCGCGCCGATGTACGGTCTTTCGATCTGGAGCTTCTCGACTGGTTCCGCGCCGCACCTTCAATGGGTCGAGGGCCTGAAAGATATAGAACTCTCGTTGGCCGAACAGGATCTGGTCCAGGTGTTAAGTGGCGATGCAGACTGGCCAAGGGTCAAAGCGGGCGATACATGTGTGTGGTTTGTATTGAGCAGCTCGCAAGCGCAACGAGATGGCGCGGCTTTATACGGTCAATGCGTGCGGCCAATCTCCGAAGCGCAAGCTAGAGATCTCGGCGCCATTATCGACGCAACGCGGCTGGCGCATTCTCACGTGGCCCTGCATCGCACGAACCGCTCGTTGAAGGAATCGGAAGAAAAAGACGACAAAGCAATTTTGCCCGGAATGATTTTCGCCAGCCGGGCGATGAACGACGTCGCACGAGTTGTCGCGCGGATCAAAGATTCAAATTCGACAGTTCTAATCACCGGTGAGTCGGGCACAGGCAAAGAATTGGTGGCCCACGCCATCCACCGGCTGAGCAAGCGTGCGGAGAAAGCGTTCATTCCCTTCAATTGTTCGGCGGCGCCGCCGGACTTAATCGAAAGCATGCTCTTTGGTCATCGGCGCGGAAGTTTTACCGGCGCGCTTCGCGATAGTGATGGGCTGGTGCGCGCGGCAGAGAATGGAACGCTGTTCCTGGATGAAATTGGTGACCTGCCTCTGACGTTGCAGCCAAAACTGCTGCGATTCCTGCAGGAAGGAGAAATCCACCCACTCGGCGAGCAGTCTCCGCGAAAGGTCAACGTGCGCGTCATTGCGGCGACGCATAAAGATCTGGAGCAACTGGTACGCGAACGATTGTTCAGAGAGGATCTTTATTACCGCATAGCCTCTTTGACCGTTAAGGTCCCGCCGCTCAGGGACCGTCCCGAAGACGTATCTGCTCTCATTTCCCATTACCTTTCACACTTCGCGCGACGCAACGATCGCGCAGTCGCCGGCATTACCTGGGACGCGGTGCGAGTTCTGGAAGCATATCCCTGGCCGGGCAACGTCCGTGAATTGGCGGGCGAGATTGAAAGACTTGTTTTGTACGCCGAAGAAAACGCGTACATCATCCCAGACAACATTAGTCAACACATATGGCCGGCGGGGTTCAACGACAAAGACGCAAAGCACTCACCGGAGCGGCTTGAAGAGTTATTGGAGGAATACGAGAGGCGCGTGATAACAGAAACACTGAAGCGCAACCACTGCAACGTAGCGCGGACCAGCGAAGCGTTGGGTCTGGGCTCGCGCCAAACACTTTACAAAAAGTTGAAGCGACTCGCGATCGATGTCACGGATTTTCTTCAGGAAGATACCGAACCAGGCTTACAGTTTCGGGCCGAACGCAATTAGCTGGAACGCTATATGGGTTGAAGAGCACTCGAGTCCAATCTCGAGTGCTTTTTCTTTTTAGCGAAGACTCACAAATGTCGCCCGTGTGATTGATCCGGCTTTTGTGTTGTAAACCGGTGGCGACACCCCGCAGAGCATTAGCAAAAGCTCTAATGCCCTCCACTTCGAACCCAGAAATCAATCGAGCAACGTCGCGGGCTTGTTAACCGAAGGCTACAAAGCCGCAGCGGTATTGCGCTTGAATATGAGGTAAATGGTGCAATTGTGCTGCCCTCACTCATGGCACGTCGCTTGTTAAGTGCACCTTCGTCGCGAGCAACACTGCGTCGCGAGAGGAAGCCCAACAGGCTACGGATTCTCATGAAGGCAATCACCATTAAAGAGTTCATCTCGCTGGTAGCGATCGCCATTGCTGCACCCGTTCTGACGCTCGCTGTTCTTAATGTCAGCGTCATGCTCGCGCGCGGCAATGGGCTTCTGCTTTTGGCACTAACTCTATGTGGCGCTGTAGTGAGCGGAATAAATGGCTTTGGCCGCCGCACGGTCAATAGCCCTTCCGCATCGCGCAGCAGCCGCGAGGGGCCACATTCAACAGTGGCCCTTCCGTCATGAGGCTTTCAGGGGGCACACAGCAACAAACTTCTTTCGCCTGGAAAGAAACGATCGAGCAAAGCAACAACCCAAACTTAAAGGAGCAAACAAAATGATTAGGAAATTCTTTCGCGATGAAACCGGTCTTGAGTTGTCGGAATACGCAGTTGCCGCAGCTCTGGTTGCGATCGCAGTGGTCGGTGCTTTCACCGCCCTCGGCACCGCCATCAGCGGAAAAATCACGACGCTTGGAACGACCATCTCCAAGTAGTCGTGACCAGGAAAGGGACCAGCGCGCTCCTACCGAATCATGAGGTTCGCAGAGAGCGCGCCTGGCCCACTCAAGACTTTAAATTTTGAAGTCATTATTACGATTGAGGCGAAGACGATGAAAAAATTCCTTCTCGATGAAACAGGTCTTGAACTCTCGGAGTATGCGGTTGCGGCGGCTCTGGTCGCCATCGCGGTCGTAGGCGCTTTTACAGCTCTCGGCACCGCCATCGGCGACAAGATCACTTCACTTGGCACGACCATCTCCAAGTAGGGTTTCCAATAAAGCGAACCGAAATGAAGAATTTTCTCAAAGATGAGACTGGTCTTGAACTTTCCGAGTACGCAGTCGCCGCAGCATTGATCGCCATTGCGGTAGCGGGCGCGTTTACGGCACTTGGCGATGCCATTGGTTCAAGACTGAATCAACTTGCAACGCGGGTCGGCGGCTAGCACCAAGCTGCCTTTCAAACCATAACAGTCAGCAACAACAGAATGTCTCAACCACTTGTAAACATCAGTCTGCTGGTTCCGCTGGCGATCATCATCGGCTATTACGATGTTCGCTATCGCCGGATTCCAAACGCGTTTGTACTGGCAGCTCTGGCGGCGGGAGTCGCGCTGAATGCAATTTTTGCCGGACTACCAGGTGTCGGAGCGAGTTTGGCGGGATGCGGCCTGGCATTTGTCTTTATGTTCATCCTTCACATCTTCGGTGCGATGGGCGCCGGCGACGTGAAACTGTTCGCCGCGATTGGCGCAGTAATTGGAGCGCAACTTGTAGTTCCAACTTTTCTGGTAGTCGTTCTGACCGGCGGCTTGCTCGCCTTAGTCTCAATTATTCGCGCCGGCACAGTAATGACGACGTTGCATCGGGTTTTGCAAATTTTCGTTGGCATGTTGCCCGGCTGGCAGATGCCGAAATTCGCGGTGCCGGCCGATCGCACCCATACCATTCCCTACGGCGTCGCTATCACCATGGGCAGCATTATCTCCATCGCTATCTTTCGAGCTTGAAAATCCAGGTCGCACCTTGCGACCAACTGAATCACACGGAGAGTTAACTATGCGCAACAAACGCTTCTTCATCGTTTTAGTCGGAGCACTGCTGTTCGGATTGCTAGCGGCCTTTTCGGTTAGCCGTTACTTATCGAGTGCTCAGGCCTACACCAAGAACTTGAATCGTGTGGCAGTTGCCAAGGTGGCGATTCCCATCGGCACGAAGATCATCCCGGAACAGGTGATGGTGGTTCAATTTCCGAAAGAGTCGACGCCTGATGGAGCGTTTGAGTCGCCCGACAAATTAGCTGGACGCGTCGCCGTGACCAACATCGCTCCGCGCGAACCGATCACCGAAGCGCGGCTTGCGCCTGAAGGCACCGCCGGCGGACTTTCCGCGGTGATTCCGGAAGGCTATCGCGCGATGACAGTCAAGGTTGATGACGTTGTCGGAATTTCCGGCTTCATCATGCCGGGCACGTTGGTTGACGTCGTGGTCGTGATCGATCCGGCTGAAAAGGCCGGCATGCAGGATCCAATTTCGAAAATTGTACTGCAAAACATCAAGGTGCTCGCCAACGGTCAGAACATCGACAAGCCAGAGAACCAGCGCGAAGCAAACAGCGTAAAGGCGGTAACACTGCTGGTGCTTCCCGAACAGGCAGAGAAATTGGCTTTGGCAGCGAGCGAAGGTCATCTGCAACTAGTTATGCGCAACTCGGTGGATCAGGGCGACGAGCAGACCACTGGAATTAACAAGCGCGGTTTGTTGGGTGGCGACCACGCCGCACCGGTGCCGGATCCCGGCTCGCTAAAGAGCGAGCAGGCTAAGCCGGCGACGAGGCCGGTAGTGCGCCGCGTCCATGTAGAGCCAAAACCAGCCGTATCCCCGGCCACTCCAGCACCCCCGCGCGCGTCAGTCGAGATGATCGAGGGTGCCAAAAAACGAAACGTAGATTTCCCATAATCAGATTCAGGTGCGCCCAAAACAACTGGCGACGAAACGAGTACCGAAAACAAAGGAGCAAGAGACATGCACAGCCGTTCCCCAATCACACGCCGACCACATTTGCTGTTGGCGTCATTGATCATCGTAGCGACAAGCTCGTTCGCCTTTGCGGATGAGAATTCCTACAAAGCATCTTTCAAACAAAACAAAGAAGCGGTTGCGGTCAACGTGCTGGTTGGCCAGTCGCGAGTGATCAATTTCGACAAGCCCGTCGGCCGTTTTTCAGTTTCGAATCCGGAGATTGCCGAAGCAGTACTCGTCACGCCGGACCAGGTGGTTGTAAACGGCAAGGCGTATGGCCAGGTCAACTTTATCGCCTGGGAACAGTCGGGCAACGAGTATCTCGTGTTCGATGTGTATGTGCGCGCCAATCTTTCACTGATCGATTCGCAGATACGGGCGCTGTTTCCTAAGGATGATATTCGCTTGAGCCAGGCTAATGGTTCAGTCGTGTTGTCTGGAAGCGTGGCCGACGCAAAGACTGCCGGCCAGGTGCAGAGCGTGGTTGAGGCCGCGGGCTTCAAGACTGTCAACATGCTTGCATCTCCGGTGAAGAGCGCCGTCCAGGTGCAGCTCTCAGTTCGCGTGGCGGAAGTGTCGCGCAACCGCATGAAGGACCTGGGGACGTCCTACACTTATCAAGGTTCTCCTGGTGCTGGCGGTTATCTCAACAGCGGACTTGGACCAAGTGGTCTATCCGGTCCGCCATCGCAACCATCATCGCTTTGTACTGGTTGTGGCGTCATTCAGGGTGCTTTGTCTTCGCCCGCGCTGAACTTATTACTGATGGGCGGCAATTCGCTGGCTATGCTGCGGGCGCTGCAAACGCAGGGCGCAGTGCGCGAGCTCGCCGAACCAAACATCATCGCTATGGATGGACAGGAAGCGAGCTTTCTCGCCGGGGGCGAATTTCCGATTCCAGTAGTTCAAAGCGACGGCTCACGCACCAGCGTGACGATCGTGTTCAAGGAATACGGAGTGCGCCTGAAATTCAAGCCGACCATTATTGATGAAGACCATATCCGCCTGGAGTTGATGCCTGAGGTTTCGACTATCGATTTTTCCAACGGCGTGAAGTTTGACGGTTTCGTAATACCCGGTCTTAGCACGCGTCGAGCGAGCACAGGCGTGGAACTGCGCGATGGACAAAGCTTCGCGCTTGCCGGTTTGCTCGATAATCGCGAGATCAAAACGATGTCTGAAGTGCCGCTAATCAGCCAGATTCCAGTCCTGGGCAATCTATTCAAGTCGAAGTCATTTCAAAAGAATGAAACTGAATTGATGTTCATCATAACGGCCCAGGTGGTGAAGCCACTTAACCCTGATGACGTTCCGCAGTTCCGTGGTATCGATGGTTTAAAGAAGGGCTCGCCGCTGGGCGTTGAGCCAAAAGGCGAAGGCATCCAGGGATCTACAGGTTTTTCAATCACTGGCCAAAAATCGCAAGTAGCGCCGGACGCCGCTCCGAAGGCGCCAGTTGCACCGGCGAATGCCGACCCTAAGTCGAAGAGCACGACTGATTCAAGCACTAGTGCCGCAACGGTTACTTCTGCAAACACGAAACCCGCTGCCGATCAAGGAGCTCCTGTAGCGCAAGCTGCGCTTACAACTACTCGCCCCGAACCTCTGAAACCATAAACAACTGATCAAGCAGAAACTGTTGGGCAGGAGGAAAAGATGAAACCCCTGGCGATAAATAAACGGAAAGGCGAACGCGGTTCAATTCTGGCAGTGTCCGCCATTGGAATGCTCTCGTTACTTCTCGCCGTTGGCATGGGAGTGGATATCAGCCACTTGTATCTCGCCAAGAATGAATTGCAGAACGCTGCTGACGCAGCGGCGTTGGCAGGAGCTTCGGGATTGAACTTCTACGATTCGGGAATCACGAAAGCTGCGGACCGTGCTGTTCAGGAGATGAACAAATACGACTTTAATCAGCAAGCCGTATCGTTCCCCCGGGCCAATGTTTTGTTTGCGAAAAACCTGGATGGTCCATACATGAGCGAAGCGTCTGCGCTGGCGACCGCAAGCGGCATTCGCTTCGTTCAGGTAACTACGCCACAGTCGCCGGTAAACATCGCGTTTGTCTCAATGGTGCTGGGGAAGAGTTTCAACCTAAAGGCGGACGCGGTAGCCGGAGTATCGGCGCCTTTGACCAGCTTTGCGGGATATCTGCCGGTTTCAGTTGTCGACGACGACGCGCTTTCGACAATTAAGCCGGGCAAACTCTATACATTTCGTGGCGCCCCGCAGGGCTCAGTTTCGCCGGGGAATTACCAAATCCTGGCCATCGATGGTGCCGGAGCAAGTGATGACCGAGTCGGCCTGGCCAGCGGTGTAAGAAATGTGGTTGGACCGGGTGGGTATGTTGATACAAAGCCGGGTGTGTCTGCGGGCGCTGTCAGGCAGGGAGTTAATACGCGTTTTGATGACTACGCCAGCGGTCTTGATCCAGTTAACTATCCTCCAGACACCAACGTCAAGGAAGGCATCACCTATCAGCAATATCTGGATGGATCGCCAAGCCAGTCACCTTCGCATGAGGCAGTTTTCGGGCGCCGCGTCGTATTAATTCCGATTATCAAAAAGAGCCAATTCGATGGCGGCCGAACGACGGTTCAGATCGATCATTTCGGCGCCTTCTTCCTGCGAAGCAAAGTCCAGGGCGGAAATGGGGGAGACATACAGGCGGAATACATCGGCATAGGAGTCGTGGTTGGAAACGGCGAGTACGATCCTGGTGGAGCGGTTAATCCTGGTCCCGTAATCGTAAAGCCCGTGCTCTATAGGTAAGGACGCTATGTGGCAAAAGTTATCAAGAAAAATAACTTCTTTCCGGCGCGACGATCGCGGCCTGCAACTCGTCGAGTTGGCCATTGCTATACCAGTCCTGGTCCTGCTCTTCGCTGCTGTCGCTGAATTTGGTCGCTACTTTCAAACGTACACGACCCTGGCAAAGGGCTCACGAGTCGCAGCCCGTTATCTGGCGACTGCGCGGGCCAACGGCCTCGATGATCTGAGTGCGAAGAATCTGGTCGTATACGGGAATGTAGCGGGTGCCGGAACTCCGATAGTTAACGGTCTGACAGTCGATAATGTGAGCATCACACGGCGCAATGGAGCAGGCGCCGTAACGACCGGGTTCCCATCTACCGTCACTATCGAGATCACAAACTTCAAGCACACGCCTATTTTCGATCTCGGTAAGCTAATGAACTCTTCTTTGTCGCTCAACATCGACGTTAAACCCAGCGTTACGATGCGTTATTTGCTGACACAATCGCCGATCTGAAAGGTCTACGGCAAACATGTTTCGCGATGTAAATACAAAGTCGGGACAAAGTGGGGCAACGCTGGTTGAGTTTGCTATTGGCGCAACCGTCTTTCTAACAGTGATGTTTGGCGTCATCGAATTTGGCCGCGCCCTCTGGACGCACAACGCTTTGGCGGATGCAGCGCGCCGCGCCGCTCGTTACGCGGTCAATCAACCGGCCAGTAGTCCTGCAGGCGTAAAAACCAGTGGGACGAATGTTGGTCCAAGTGTTGCCGCGATCAGGAATGTTGCGGTTTATGGCGACCCTGCGGGAGGTTCACAGCCTCTGGTAAGTGATCTAACTCCGGAAAATTTAGATGTTCAATATTCGGACTTCGGTGTGGGCCGGGGAACCGTAGCGGTGACGATTACGAACTACCAGTTCAAATTTGTAACGCCCATTGTCGGCACGAGTATTCAGATGCCGAATTACAACACTACGTTAACCGGCGAAAGTGCCGGGGTTATGCCTTAATTACAATCATGACTACCAACTGCCGAGCAGATTGAGGGATCCAGGGAAAACAATGACACAGCCACTGACAATCGTAGTTTTGAGCACCGGCCTCGATAATTTCAAAGAGATCCGCGCCGCACTGTCGGCCGATGGCCGCGTGCAATTGTTGGCTGGCGGCAACGATGCCGAGCAACTTCATGACGAGATCATTCGCTTGAAACCAGCGGCCGCGCTGGTCAGCCTTGGAGCAAATTCCGATCAGGCAATCAAGCTTATCGAACGCCTGGTTACAGAAGCGCCGCGCACGGCTCTGATAACCGCTGCGCAGGACGCTTCGCCGGATCTGATCCTGCGCAGTTTGCGAGCCGGCGCCCGCGAATTTTTGCGCCTGCCGATTAGTCAGGACGAACTGAAAACCGTTTTGGATCGCGTGTCTGAATACTGCTCCGGCCAGGTCGAAGCACCGAAAAAGAAGGGCCGGATGATTGCTGTCTTTTCGAGCAAGGGTGGTTGCGGCACTTCTTTTGTGGCCACTAATTTGGCAGCTGCGACGGCGGAGCGCACTGTTCTCGTCGATCTCAATCTTCAGGCGGGCGACCTGCCGTTGTTTCTCGGCGTCGATCCCAAATACTCGTTCGCCGACATGGCCGAGAATCGCAATCGACTCGACGATGCGCTGATTGGCAGTTTTGTCACGCCGCATTCATCGCACCTTTGGTTGCTGGCCGCGCCGAAAGAGGCCGACTCGGCGGATGAGATCGAACCGGAACATGTTTTCGAAGTCTTGCAGCGCTTGCGGGAATCCTACGATTACGTCGTGCTGGATCCGCAGCACACTTTCGATTCGATAACGCTGGCCGCGCTGGATCAGGCGGACGAGATTGTGTTGGTGCTGACGCTGGATATTCCCGCGATTCGAAGCACACAGCGCGCGCTCGAGATTTTTGACCGGCTTGGTTATCCAAGACAGAAAGTTCGCATTGTCGTCAATCGCTGGAGCAAACAGATCGACTTGGATTTGCGCCAGGTGGAAAAATTTCTGGGCGAGCCGGTAATCGGTTTCATTCCCAGTGATTATCAAACGGCCGTCACTTCAATAAATCTAGGACAGCCGCTGGTGCAGTCGGATGCCGGTTCGAAAATAGCGGTCGAGATTAGACGAATCGCACAAACAATCGCGAGCGGCACGGTACCCATTCAGGAAAACACTAGTCCCAGACCAGCTTTCTGGAAGTCACTCTTCAAGCGACACGCAGCGCCCAACGCGCTGGAGTTGCAAATCAGCAGTACAGACCTAAGCGTTTAATTCTCATTCGTCGAAGGACGCTGGCTGAAGTCAACCGGCGGTTATAAACACAACATGGCACTTCGAGAAAGACTAATAAGAGAGTCCCCAGGTTTCCCTGGAAACGGCGCCGAAGCGAATGGCGCGCACTCGTTTCAGGAGATGAAGTCTCGGCTTCATCGCGCGCTTATCAACCGTATGGACCTGACGAAACTGGCAGCGCTCAGTCAGGAGCAAGTACATGCCGAAGTCTCGCGACTCGCTGAAAGCGTGTTGGCCCAGGAAGCCATGCCGTTGTCGACGGCTGAGCGCGATCGTCTTGTCAATGACGTTCAGCACGAACTCTTCGGGCTTGGACCACTTGAGCCGTTACTGGCAGACAGTACTATTTCCGACATTCTGGTCAACTCTCACGGCACGATTTACGTCGAGCGCCGCGGCAAACTCGAAGTCACAAACGTCGCCTTTAAGGATGACGAGCACTTGATGCGCGTCATCGAGCGCATTGTGTCTTCGGTCGGCCGGCGTATCGACGAATCATCGCCAATGGTTGATGCGCGACTGCGCGATGGTTCTCGCGTTAACGCAATTATTCCACCGCTCTCAATAGACGGCCCGGTGCTCTCAATTCGTCGCTTTGGTTCTGAGCCTCTGCGCATGAACGCGCTCATCGAGAACAAGGCCCTGACCAAAGACATCGCGGACATGCTTCAGATGTGCGTCAGCGCGCGGTTGAACGTCTTGATTTCGGGAGGCACGGGCGCCGGCAAAACGACGCTCCTGAATGCGCTGTCTGCTTACATTCCGGAAAACGAGCGCATCGTGACCATTGAAGATTCCGCGGAGTTGCAACTGCAACAGCCACACGTGGTGCGATTGGAAACGCGCCCGCCAAATATCGAGGGGCGCGGCGAAGTGACGCAACGCGACCTGGTTCGCAACTCGCTGCGCATGCGGCCGGATCGCATCGTCATCGGCGAGGTGCGCGGCGGGGAAGCAATCGACATGTTGCAGGCTATGAACACCGGCCACGACGGCAGCTTGACCACGGTTCACGCCAACACCCCACGCGATGCGTTGTCGCGTTTGGAAACAATGATCCAAATGACCGGAATGCGTCTGTCTGATCGCGCGATGCGCCAGCAGATCGCTGCCGCAATTAATCTCGTGGTCCAGGTGGCGCGGCTATCCGACGGCACGCGGCGCGTTACCTCTATTTCTGAAATCACGGGAATGGAAGGCGAAACGATCACGATGCAGGAAATCTTCCTGTATGAACGCACCGGCGTCGACTCGAGCGGGATGGTGATTGGTCGCTTTCGTCCCACCGGCATTCGTCCGCGCTTTGCCGAACGACTCAAGACCAGCGGGTTCCAGTTACCGCGAGTCTTTTTCGAGGAAATGTAGGACACATGTTCATCTCCTTCTTAGTTTTCCTGTTTGGACTCTTTCTCGTGCTGGGCGCGTACCTGCTGGCCACGCATGGCACTGACGCCAAACGTGCGCGCCTGCGACAACGACTTTCGGAAGCATTGCTCCATTCGGCGCACACCGAAGACACTGAAGTTGTGCTCGCGCGTGCCGAGCTGATGAGCGAAATTCCCTGGTTGAATCGTTCGCTGGTGCGCATGCAGGCAGCATTGCAGTTGAAAAGGATGTTGGACCAGGCGGACCTGCATATCACACCTTCGCGCCTGGTTATGTTTTCGGGCATGGCCGGCATGCTCGCGGCCCTCGCCGCATCGGTGATCACCATTTCCATTCTGGTGATGTTCGTCGCGGGGATCGCGGCAGCTTCGCTGCCATTTGTGCACGTCTGGTGGAAACGGAAAAAGCGTTTCGACCATTTTCTCGAGCATCTGCCCGACGCATTGGATTTGATGAGTCGCGCCCTTAGTGCCGGTCACGCATTTTCAGAAGCGATGCACATGGTGTCAGCCGAAATGCCGGAACCAATCGCTACTGAATTTCGCAAGACTTATGAAGAACAAAACCTTGGTTTGTCGCTGAAGCTGGCGCTGGAAAATCTGGTCGACCGCATTCCACTGCTTGATTTACGCATGTGCGTGACTGCGGTGCTGATTCAACGAGAAACCGGTGGTAATCTCGCCGAGATTTTGGAAAAAGTCGCCTACACGATTCGCGAGCGTTTTCGCATCATGGGCGATCTGAAAACATTGACAACCAGCTCGCGCATGTCGGCCTGGCTTTTGTGCGGCTTGCCGATATTCGTGACCATCGCTATCACAGCGATGAATCCCGATTACATGACTGTGCTTTGGAAAGATCAGCGCGGCCATTACCTGATTGCCGCGGCGCTCTTTCTACAGGCCACCGGCATGCTGATCGTGCGAAAAATCCTGAGGATAAAAATTTGAGACTGGTTAGTTGTTAGCGGTCAGTGGTCCGTTGTAGAAATCCGACCGAGCCAGCCTGCCGACACAGACCCACTGACGCCATGAACCCCCAACCAGAAATGAACGCCAAGTCATCAATGGACCACTGACCACTAACAACTGACGATTCAATGCCATGCTACTAATTATCGCCATCTCCACTTTCGTTTGTATCTCGCTCGCCATGCTTGGCGCGTACTGGCTTTTATATCGTCCGCAGAGTGCGGCGACTGAACGCCTCAAGCGCCTGGGTGAAAACAGCGCCGGTCCAGTCGTAAGCGCCGTCAATCTCGACGAGCGTAGTACGAATATGGATCTAACCCAGCGCCTGGCAGCGCCTGTTAGCCGCCTGCTGCCGCCCTCTGCTGCCGAAACAAAGAAGCTGCAACAACAGTTGATGCAGGCGGGATTTAGATCGCCAGGCGCCGCAGTGACTTATCGCGCGATCCAGGTTTGCACGCTTGCAGCTTTGCCGGCGCTGGTGGCTCTAGGCTGCGCCTTGTTGGCGCGGCCGCTGCAAAGCGCCGTGCTCTACATCTTATTTGCTTTCGTGATCGGATTTTTCCTGCCGCGTTACGTGCTGCGCCGCATGATTCGTTCGCGGCAACAGCTGGTGCGTTGGGGGTTGGCAGACGCGCTCGATTTGATGGTTATTTCGATCGAAGCGGGTCTGGGCCTGAATGCGGCGATGATGAAGGTCAGCAGCGAGCTGAAGGAAGTTCATCCCGACATCTGCGACGAGTTTGAACTCGCAAATCTGGAAATTCGCGTGGGGCGCGATCGCGACGAAGCGTTGCGCAATCTCGCGGACCGAACCGGCGTTGACGATCTGCGCAGTTTGGTGGCGATGTTGATTCAGACTGACAAGTTTGGTACGTCGATCGCCAAGGCCATTCGCGCCTTTTCAGATTCACTGCGCACCAAGCGGCGGCAGCGCGCGGAACAAGCCGCGCAAAAAGCCGCAGTCAAGCTCTTGTTCCCGCTCGCTTGCTTCCTGTTTCCCACGTTGTTCATCGCGATTCTTGGTCCAGCCGCACTGCAACTAATGGATACGCTCGGCAAGATGTAAAGGAGATTAGTCATGAATAAGCGCACTCTGCTCGCCATTCTAATAGCATTCGTCCTAAGCATCGGCGCCACCGCCATGTGGAGTGCTACCACCACAGAACGTGAAGGTGACACGGACGCGAATGCAATTGAAGACTCGGGTTCACTCGCCGGCAACGTGAATGAGCAAAAGAAGGGTGGCAACAAGGTAGTCAAGATTCTGGCCGCTCCCTTCAAGGCCATTGGCAGATTGTTTGGACATGGCGACGATCACAAATTGCGCCGCATGACCGAGAAGGACGCCGAAAAGTTTGAGAGCGTCGGCGTTGAGCGCGTTGAAGATGTGCGCAATCCTTCGCCGGCAAAAGTAAATGCGACCGCTTCCGCCAAAGAGCACCTGGCCAGCGGGCGATCATATCTATTGAACGGTCGCATCAATGAAGCGATTGCCGAGCTTTCAACCGCCACGTCGCTCGATCCGAAATTGACCGAGGCGCACAACCTGCTGGGCGTCGCGTACGACCAAAAAGGGATGGCCGATCGCGCTCGCGATTCCTACGAGCGTGCGGTGAAAGTTGAACCTGAGGACGCCGAAACTCTTAACAACCTCGGCTTCTCGCTTTATCAAAACGGAAACTATCGCGCTGCCGTCGATCGTTTGAAACGGGCGGTAAAGCTGCAGCCAACCAACGAACGCATCCTTAACAACCTGGGTCTTGCGCTTTGTCGTCTTGGTAAATTTCAAGAGGCCTTCAGGCGTTTCGCACGCGCCGCTGGGCCACTTACTGGCAACCTGAACACCGCGCGCATGCTGGAAAAGTTTGGCCGCGAGGAAGACGCGATCCGGTACTACGAAGATGCGCGCCGCATCGATCCGAATTTGGGCTTCGCGCTTAGACGGCTCGCCGATCTTTATCAGCGCATTGGCAAAAATGAACAGGCAGAAGCTGCAAAGAATGCGTTGGCTGGAATTCCAAATACTGTCGCCGTCGCCGGACAATAGTTCGGCCAGACTGCTTTAGGAAAGTGAATATGATGATGTCGCCTACAACTATGCTGTCTCGCGCGGAAGTGGAAGCAATGGGCCCGCCCGTTCCGGAAGAAATCGCCGATCTTGGAGTTGGTGAAGGTTTTCTTTGCGAGCTGGCGTTGAAGCACATTGCGATGCTTCCTGAGCCGACAACAACTGCTGTCGCCGAGCGGCTGCATCTGCCGCGCGCGCTGGCCGAAGAGATTCTGCAAAAGCTTTATCGCGAGAAATTGATCGAAGTACGACTGCAAACAACTGTGGGTTCCACGCGCTATGCGATGTTGGACCATGGTTGGGACCGTTTGATTCGACTGCTGGCCGTTTGCGGATACAGTGGCGCCGCGCCCGTGTCACTTAACGACTACGCGCACATGATGCGTTTGCAATCGATCCCATCGCATCCTGCTTCAATGGATACCGTGCGGCAGGCGTTTCACGATTTGATTCTGCCGGAATCGCTTTTACAAACGCTGGGCTGCGTAATCAATTCGAGACGATCGCTGTTTCTAACCGGCTTGCCAGGCACGGGAAAGACGGCTGTCGCCGAACGCATCAACGGTGCGTTGCCCGGTGCAATCTGGATTCCTTACGCGGTAGAAATTGACGGTCAGATCATTCGCGTGTTTGATTCCCATTGCCATCGCATCGCGCAGGCTGAAGTCACACCGTTTGAATACGACCGCCGTTGGGTGCTGATTGATAGGCCGCTGGTTGTGGTGGGTGGTGAACTGACTTTGGAGAACGCCGATCTCACCTGGAGTGAAGCAGCAAAGTTTTATGAGGCACCGTTTCAGATGAAATCCAACGGCGGCACGCTTGTAATTGACGACTTTGGCCGGCAGCGGGTCGCGCCTCAGGACCTGCTTAACCGCTGGATCGTTCCGCTCGAGCGTCGCGTCGACTATCTGGCGTTGCATACGGGCAAAAAGATTGAAGTTCCTTTTGAACAGCTCGTAGTTTTCTCAACCAACCTTGATGAGAAGGATCTGGCGGACCAGGCGTTCCTGCGGCGCATGGGTTATCGCGCGCGCGTCGAGCCGCCGACACCACGTGCCTACATCGAAATCTTCAAACGCCAAGCCTACAACCGCGGAATTCAATGTGATGATGTGGCGCTCGACCATGTGCTGAATAAGTACCGCATCGAACATCGGCAGATGAAGGGTTGCGAACCGCGGGATCTGCTGGATCGCATAACTGACATCTGTTTGTTTGATGGGCACTCGTTGGCGTTGAGCACCGAGGTCATTGACGTCGCGTGGCGTAACTACTTTGGCGCGACCCACAGTTTCTCACCAGTTGCCACCCAGGAAACAATGATCGAGAGGACGTTGGCCGATCCGCTCGAACTCTAACACTGGCGGTTCTACTCGTGATGAGATTTCAAAGTCGAACAGTTCAAGCTCTCGTTTCGTGCGCTTTGATCGTGTGCTGTCTCAGCGTGGCTTACGGAAAGAAAACAAAGGCACGGCATGCGAAGTCTCGGCCGCAGCACGTGGCGGTTGAAGTGCCAATGCAGGGAATCCATCTCAAGCTGATCGACGGAAGTAGTTTTCCAGTTGATGAGGCCTGGGAAAGCGCGCAGGGAATCTGGTATCAGCGTGGCGGCATAAGTCATTTGATTGCTCGCGAACGCGTGAAAGCAATTGAACGCGGCGTACAGTCCAAGCCCACAACAAGTGAGCCTGTTAACAACGTTGCCGCGCCTGAGAAGATCGACGCTGTTTCCAGCGATGGTCCAGCGTGGATTTATTTGGTCGGTGGAGCACGCGTTGAGGCGGATGACGTCAGCGAATCAGCCGCCGGCGTTTGGTATCGTCGCGGCTCGCTCTCGATCTTTGTTGAGCGCGCGCGAGTTGACCACGTTCAATGGGAGGTGCTCGAAAATGTCGCCGAATCCGACTCTATTAATAAAAAAGAGCGAGGCTGGACGACCGGAAGCCCTCGAATCGATGGCTTGATTCGACAAAGCGCTACGAAGTATAGCG
The DNA here is from genome assembly GCA_035601415.1 of Pyrinomonadaceae bacterium. Classification (GTDB taxonomy): domain Bacteria; phylum Acidobacteriota; class Blastocatellia; order Pyrinomonadales; family Pyrinomonadaceae; genus PSRF01. The sequence goes on from DATNOG010000083.1 coordinate 28,583, forward strand.
TCGATCCTTATTTGATTTTTTGTGTGATGGAACAGGAATCACATTTCAATACTCGAGCACTGTCTCCTAAGGGTGCGCGCGGCTTGATGCAGCTAATGCCCGGAACTAGCGCGCGGCTGGGCGTAAGGCGGCCATCCGATCCAGCGCAGAATATCGCTGGCGGCACGCGTTATTTGCGACAACTGCTGGAACAGTTTAACGGGCGCATTGATTTGGTCCTGGCGAGCTACAACGCGGGAGAAGGTGCGGTTATGAAGTTTGGCGGACGAGTTCCGCCATATCGAGAGACGCGCGACTACGTGAAAAGGATCAGCTATCGGTACCGGCGTACGAAGTCTGTTGCTGCAGCTCCGACCGGCGCAATCGCCAGCTCGGTAAACGCAGGAAACTGAGACTCGCTTGTTGTTATGAAATTCAAAGCGACGAAACCTCTACTCAAGTGTGCCGGCCTCGCGCTCATACTTTTGCTGGCGTCCGTAGCCATGGCCCAGTCGCCGTCAACTCCCATGACCAACGGCGCGGTCATCAAGCTGGTGCGGGCCGGCTTTAAAGAGAAGACTGTGATTGCAATCATTCACAGCCGCCCGAATCGTTTTGATCTTGAGCCTGATCGCCTGATTGATCTGAAACGCAACGGCGTGAGTGAAAACATTATCCTCGCCATGCTGTCTCAGAATGAAGCTGTTTTCGCCGCAGATGATTTTGCTTTTGGAGATTCGGAACCGAGCAAGAGATCCACTGATGACGGCGATATTTTTGGCGATCGCGCTGGCACAAGTGGCGAAACTCGGGGAAGGGGAATGAGCGGCTCAAACCAGGGCGCGCGTACGACGACGGGCAGCGCAACGGTGCGCATCCTCAAGCCGCCGCCAGACGAAAACGGCGCATCGCTGAAACTGGAAAAGACACCGACGCTGACCAACGAATCGATCATAGGCCTGGTCGACGCCGGCTTTTCTGAGGGTACGATCATCAAGCGAATCGAAGACTCACCGGTTGATTTCGATCTCTCTGAAGCGAAGATCGATGAGTTGCGGCGGCACCGGGTCATGGAACCCGTTATCGTCGCCATGAAGACTGCGATGCGTGACGACCCGGAATCCAACCAAACTAATTCCAATCGAACCAAGTCCAACTAGCACCAATGTTGCCGGCGAAAACATTCGTTTGGTTAAGCGTGTTGTTGCTGCTATTTGTCTTCACCAGTGCCGCCTTTGTGGCGCCGGCCCAGTCACAAAATCCGCCCACGCCCACGCCCACACCTCCCGGGGACGAGCAAGAGATAGATCCTGATGATGTCATTTCGGTTAACACCACCGAAGTATTGCTGCCGGTCACGGTGCGCGATCGTTCGGGCCGGCTTGTGACGGATCTAACTCGCAAAGACTTTCGCGTGTTTGAGAATGGGGTCGAACAGTCCCTCAGCGAACTCAGTTTGCGCCAGGTTCCCGTTGACGTTGTACTAATGATTGATGCTTCGTCGTCAGCGGTAAATAACCTTGAAGACTTTCGCATCGCTGCTGAAGGCTTTGCGGCGCACCTTGATGCAGACGACCGCACCAGCTTGATTCAGTTTGATGACCGGGTGGCGCTACTCCAGGATTGGACGCGAAGTCGGGTGCAGTTGCGCCGGGCGTTAAAGCGAATAGTGCCGGGCATGTTCACGCGCTTTCACGATGCGATGCTGTTGGCTTCCCGCGATCAGTTGGCGCGCCCTACAGCGCGTCACGCAGTGATCGTGCTGACCGATGGCATTGATAGCGGTCGCGGCTCAACCTTTGATACGGCTTTGCGAGCCGCGCTCAAGTCTCAAACCGCAGTCTATGTTGTCAGCAACACGCAAATCGAAAGGTCGGCTAAACAGGAACAGCTTTCGCTTTTGCTTACAGCGACCGATTCTGTGCGGCTGTTCAATCAACTTCGCATCGATGACCTGCGATTGGGTCTTGCTGCCCTTGATGCGAGCGAGCAAAACCTGGAACAGTTGACAGCGGCGACAGGCGGCAGGCTTTACAAACCTGCGAGCTTCCGAGACCTGGAAAAAACCTATGCCGAGGTTGCGGACGAGCTAAGGCATCAGTACGCGCTTTACTACGCGCCACTGAACGCTAAAAAGGACGGGCAGTTCAGACGCGTGCGTGTTGAAACCTCGGATCCGACTCACCAGGTAACGGCGCGGATCGGTTACTTCGCCGGCAAGCGTTAGAAAGCTTCATCAGTCTTTTCCCGCAAAAAACCTAACAATTAGCGCTTGGCGAATGGCGGCCAAAATGCTACGGTATGCGCCAGTTGGGCCAGTGCGCGTCGCAGTGATACACATTCGAGACCTAAGGCGCTGACAATATTCAACTGTTTTGCTCGATAAGTCTAAATATTTAAACAGTTGACGTATGAAGGCGGATGGCGGCATGGTCATTGCGGACAGTTTCCGGAGTTTGCGAGGTGGCGTGTGCTTTTCCTTCCGTCGCAAACAAGCAATCTTAAGCAAATAACAGAAGGTTCCGAGGAGAAAAGATGCGACTAATCAAGCGCGCCGAGAAGGGACTCACCTTAGCAGCCGGCGGCCTACACGACGTTATCCAGTCAGTTAATAAGTACAAACCAAATCCGTCATTTACCCCTAAGTGGTCAGACAAGCCGCTGCTGAAATCCTGGCAGAAGAGCAAGCCGACGCTTGGCTGGCCGCGCACGACGGATTCGCTTTGTCCTAATTGTGTAATAGAGACGAGGGAATCGATTCTCAGCGGCAAGCAGGACGTCAGCGTTCTTATTAATGAGAAGGTCGGCGAAATCAAGGCGCAGATTATCGAACGCGACGGCGAGGTTTGGATGGTTAAGGATTGTCCGATCCACGGGCACTTCGAAGACATGATGGCCATCGACGTCAAGTTTCTGACGCACATCGAAAAAATGTTTCCCGGGCGCGATATCGACGCGCACAACGACGAGAAACTGCACAACCATGGCACCAGCACCATCAAGTATGGCCGTGGCGCGGTCCTGACTGTCGACCTTACTAACCGCTGCAACATGATGTGCGACCCGTGCTTCATGGACGCCAACCAGGTTGGCTTCGTTCATGAGTTGAGCATGGACGAGATCAAAGAAATCCTCGACAACGCGATTTCGATTAAACCGCGCCGGCAGATGTCGGTTCAGTTTTCCGGTGGTGAGCCATCGATTTCGCCGCACTTTCTGGAATCGATTAAGTATTCGCGCAAGGTTGGTTATAACAGCGTGCAAGCGGCGACAAACGGAATTGAGTTTGCCAAGAGCAAAGAGTTCTGTCGCGAAGCGGCTGCTGCCGGTTTGCGTTATGTCTACCTCCAGTTTGACGGTATCGGCAACGACGCCAACAGTCACCGCCAGGTCGGCAATCTGTTTGATGTGAAGATGCGCGCTATCAACAATCTGCATGAAGCGGGTGTTGAGATTGTGCTCGTTACCACTTTGGTCAACGGCATCAACAACGATCAGGTCGGTTCCATTATTAGATTTGCGTTGGACAATCCCAAGAAGATTGCATTTCTTTCGTTCCAACCGGTCTCGTTTACCGGTCGCGACGAAGAAATTACGCCGCAACGGCGCCTGCAACAGCGCTATACGCTTTCGCACCTGGCGCACGACGTTAAAGATCAGGTCGGCATCACGGAGCCCACGCGCGATTGGTTCCCGCTGTCGCTGATGGGTGCGTTTGCTGACTTCGCGGATCTGGTCCATGGACCGCAAGCCGAATGGGGCCAGGTGTCCTGCGGTTGCCACCCGAATTGTGGTGTTGGCACTGCGGTGATGGTCGACAAGGAAACGCGCGAGATGCGCCCGGTACCGGAGTTCCTGAATATTCCGGGCCTGGTGAAAGACATGCAGAAGATCACTGATGCCGCGCGCGGCAAATGGATGTCGAATTTGATGATGGGCCTCGCGCTTCTGAAGCACTACAATCCGTACAAATCGCCATCGCAGTTTACGCTGTACGAACTCTTTAAGAAGTTTGACAAGTCGTTTGGCTTGACCGGCAAGGATTACGGCAAGGTTGGCGGCGATCGCTCTGAAGACGACATCAAGATGCGTCGCGCCGATCGCTGGAACTTCCTTTTCATCGCCGGTATGTGGTTCCAGGATCTCTTCAACTACGACTTCCGTCGCACTGAGATGTGCATCATTCCTTACGGAACGCAGGAAGGTGAGATTTCCTTCTGTGCCTACAACACGGGCATTGGCTGGAGAAACATCATCGAGAACATGCACCAGAACGCGACCGTCGCCAAGTGGTACGAAGAGCACGGCCGTCACGAGATCTTTGCTCGTGGCAAAGAAGTCGAGCTCAGCGACAAGGCCCACAATATGGTCTTGAATCCGATTGACCTGTCCCGGCCCAACAAACCGGAGATGGAAGGTCCCAAGACCGCGCATGAGGAAGCAGTGATGATGCGCAAGCTTTATCAGGAGATGGTCATGAAGAAGCAGCTCGACGTGAAGGAAGCCGATAAACCGGTCCAGATTCAAAGTCTGACCCGCAAGAAGCAGGAGGCGCCTGAAGCAGTTCTTGTATAAGGGACTGCTTTGCCGGGTAGAAAATGGGCCCCGCGAATAGCAATGTTCGCGGGGTTCGCTATGTAATAGTGAATCGTAAATCGCAGTTAAAAACAGGTCTTTAGCACCGATTTACATAAGAGATCGGTCTTTCTATTTACGATTTACCATTTACGATTTACTTCCTACGTACTTGACCGCAACGGTTTTGGGCGTGTTAAATAGCCAGGTTGCAAAACAGCAGACGAAATTCTTTCAGAAAGATGAGAAGTGAATGGCAATAGTTACTGTTAATCAGGGAGAATCGATTGAAAGCGCATTGCGCCGTTTCAAACGCAAAGTAATGACGGAAGAGATCATCAAGGATGCGAAAAAGCACGCGTTCTTCATCCCTCCAGGTCAAAAGGCAAAACTCAAGTCTGCATTGGCGCGCAAACGCAACAAGAAGAAAGGTCGCATGCGCACAACCCCTCGCGACTAGTTGCCCAGCCGACACCCCCGCGCCTTAGCGAAAAACTCATCAATGTAGAGCACGCGGCCGAAAGCTGTGGCTATCGTAAAGCAGGATGAAGATAAGCGCGCCAGGTGGGTTTGCTATGACAAGAATTCTACTCACGAACGACGACGGCATTCAGTCTAAGGGCCTCATCAAGCTTGAAGAGGCGCTCAGTCAAATTGGCGATGTCTTTGTTGTAGCGCCGGCATCGGAGATGAGCGGGGCGTCGCACAGTCTCACGCTCGCGCGTCCGTTGCGAATTCGACAGATTGACTCAAGGCATTGGACCGTTGACGGCACGCCGACTGACTGCGTTACGCTAGCGCTAAACAAAATACTTTCCGCCGACGAAATGCCGGACATCTGCGCCTCCGGAATAAATCACGGGGGCAACTTGGGCGACGACGCAACCTATTCGGGCACCGTCGCAGGAGCGCTCGAGGCCACGATTCTCGGCGTCCCGGGCCTCGCATTCAGCCTGGTCGCGCGCGAGAATTTTGATTTCCGGGAGCCAGCGCAGTTTGCAGTCACAGCAGTACAGAAAGTTCTGACTGAAGGACTGCCGGAAGGTACTTTGCTGAACATCAACTTCCCGGCCCGCGACATTAAGGGCGTTAAAGTTACCCGGCAGGGAATCAAAAATGCGCGACCAGTGATTAGCGAGCACATCGACCCGCGCGGCAAGCCCTATTTCTGGATCGGCGAGGAATACTTCAACACTAACGCAGCCGATGGCACGGACTACAATGCCATCGAACAGGGTTACATCTCGGTTACACCTTTGAAGAGCGACATGACCGATCATAACGCCCTTACCGCGATCGAAACGTGGAACTATGTGAACGACGCCGAACTGCTTCATAAGAGCTGAGGCGCATTCTTCAAGCCATTGCATTTCGGAAAGCTTCGTGCAAACAACCGGCCAACAGCCTTCAAATAGAAGTCAGGACTACGCCATACCTCGCGAGCGCATGGTTGAAAGACTTCGCGACCATTACAACATCAGGAATCTGAAAGTGTTGGAAGCCATGCGAGCTGTTCCGCGGCACGCGTTTGTGCCGGAGGCTTTGCAATCGCGCGCTTACGGCGACCATGCATTGCCGATCAGTGGCAGCCAGACAATTTCGCAACCGTACATCGTTGCGCGTATGACGGAACTGCTTGAGTTAGAGCAGGGGAGCCGGGTGCTCGAGATCGGAGCCGGATCTGGCTACCAGACGGCGGTGCTGGCGAAAATTGCCGGTCAGGTTTACTCGATCGAACGCATCGCAGATCTGGCGCGTGAAGCCCAGGCTCGCATCAGGCTATTGGGAATTTACAACGCGACGGTGAAATGTTTTGACGGCACGTTGGGATGGGCCACGCACGCGCCTTATGACGGGATACTGGTGGCGGCTGGCGGTCCCAATGTTCCTGAACCACTAGTTGCTCAACTAAAGATCGGTGGCCGGTTAGTCGTTCCCATTGGCAGCACGCGCGAGTCGCAGCGACTGGTTCGAGTCGTCAAAACCGCTACTGGATCGACGGAAGAGGATCACGGTGCCTGCGCCTTTGTTCCACTAATCGGGCAGCATGGCTGGAATAGTTAAGTAAACAGCAAACAGTGAACAGCAAACAGTGAACAGTGAACGGTAAACAGTGAACGGTAGAAAAAACGTTTCAATTGACCTCAACTTTAACCAAGCAGTCACTGTCCAATCTGACTTCTGACTTCTGACTTCTGACTTCTGACTTCTGACCTCTGAATCAATGATCGCCCGCTTACTTGAAACTCTTTCCGGCATCATAGTCGCCATCATCTCGACGCTTGGTTATTCAGGGATTGTCTTGCTGATGGCCATTGAATCGGCATGTATTCCACTGCCGTCTGAAATCATCATGCCGTTTTCCGGTTACCTCGTTTCTACCGGACAGATGAATCTTTGGCTCGTTGCTTTGGCGGGCGCGGTGGGATGTGTGCTGGGTTCGCTCGTCGCCTATTGGGTAGGAATGAAGGGTGGGCGTCCTTTGATCGAGAAATATGGACGCTACGTTTTAGTCTCGCGTCGCGATCTCGATCTTGCTGACCGCTGGTTTGAAAAACGCGGCGAGATCATTGTGTTTGTCAGCCGCATGCTTCCCGCCATACGAACTTTCATCGCGTTTCCGGCCGGCGTGGCTCGCATGAATCTCAAACGATTCGTAATCTACACGTTCGCAGGATCATTCCCATGGTGTCTTGGTCTGGCGTATGTAGGACAAAAACTCGGCCAGAAGTGGAACAAAGACGATACCTTAAAGACGTGGTTCCATCGCTTTGATTTTCTAATCGGCATTGCTGCGGTGATCCTGATTGCCTGGTGGATCTGGCGGCACGTGGGCCACCTGCGTAAAGAAAACGCCGAAGCTTAAGTCATCAACCATTTTGGAAGCCAAAAGTCACCGATTATTTTTTGAAGTAGGAATCCGGGAAGGAAATCTGGTCGGGGCGAGAGGATTCGAACCTCCGACCTCTCGGTCCCGAACCGAGCGCTCTACCAGGCTGAGCCACGCCCCGACGATTAGAAAAGAGTGAACTCCTACTGAGGAGCTTATTCGTTCCCGAAGTGCAGCTTGGATAATAGGGAAGCCTTGATAGCACGGCCCGTGGCCTAATCCACTATATCGCGGAAGGCGAAGGTGCTTGCGTCACAGTTGCGAAGTCAAGGGTTAGGGAACTGTGTAGCTCAAGAGCTGGATGCCTACAGTAATCGGCGTTCGCAAAATCCACAGAGCCGCAAGCCCAAATTACTCAATTAGTGCTGCTAACTTTCGGGTGCAGTCGACTGAAAGGCTCGCCGCGCAAGTTCAGTCACAGTTTCCCAATCAACATCCTCCAGATCCAAACGAATCCCAATCCAACCCCTCGGGCCAACATAGGCTGGCACAAAAAACGTTTCCGCATCGCTTCTTATCAGTCGACGCTGTTCACTAAGATTCGACTCTAGTAATATCACCGCCTCCCCCAACTGCGTTGCCACAGCATTGATGGAATAAATCCACTTTTTCGGAGTTGAACCATGACTACCAATTTCTCATGCGGCACCACGCGTCTATCAAACTTCTTCCGGTTACTATTCGGCTTTGCTGTCCTTCTAATAATCTCATCTGTCGCAATTGCACAACCCCGCATCGGCACAGTAAAGAGATTAACGATCAAATCAGCAGTTCTCGGTGAAGAGAGACTGGTGCTAGTGCGCACTCCGGTCGGATATGAAACCAACAAC
>DATNOG010000084.1:0-12977 GCA_035601415.1 Pyrinomonadaceae bacterium
GTCAATCTCTACGGCTGTTCTATCGCTGACGAAACAAAAATCGGCGCCTTTGTCGAGATACAGAAGAACGCTTCCATTGGCGCTCGTTGCAAAATTTCATCGCATACGTTCATCTGCGAAGGCGTAACCATCGAAGACGAAGTCTTCATTGGCCATGGTGTGATGTTCACCAACGATCTTTACCCCAGCGCAGTCAATGCCGACGGCAGGTTGCAGACCGAGACTGATTGGACGGTCGTCGAAACGCGCGTGAAGAGGCGAGCAGCCATCGGCAGTAATGTCACGATCATGGCGGGCATTACAATCGGCGAACGTTCGTTGGTTGGCGCGGGCGCGGTCGTGACGCGCGACGTGCCCGATTACGCAATCGTGGCGGGTGTGCCGGCGCGGGTTATTGGCGACGTTCGGGAACGCCAGGAAGAATTTAAGCAGGAACACACATGATAAAAGTCGGGGTCATCGGTTATGGTTACTGGGGTCCAAACCTGGTGCGGAATTTCATGGAAGCGCCAGGTTCAACAGTTGTTGCCGTTTGCGATCTGCGCACCGAGCGGTTGGCCCAGTTACGCGTGCGCTATCCCACCATTCATACCGTTAACGATGCGGGCGTTCTCTTTAACGATCCGTCGCTCGACGCGATCGTAATCGCTACACCGGTCTCATCGCATTTCGAGCTGGCTATGGCCGCACTTCACGCGAACAAGCATGTGCTAGTCGAAAAGCCATTAGCCGCAAACTCAGAACAGAGCATAGAGTTGATCGAAGAAGCTGCCCGACGCCAGCGCGTGCTGATGGTGGACCACACTTTCGTCTATACCGCCGCCGTCAGAAAAATCCGCGAGCTGATTACCGCCAATGGGTTAGGCGATATTTATTACTACGACGCGGTGCGCGTTAATCTCGGACTGTTTCAGCACGACGTGAATGTAATTTGGGATCTTGCGATCCACGATCTTTCGATCATGGATTATGTATTGCCGGCAAAAGCGACCGCCGTTTCAGCGACAGGCATTAGCCACATTCCCGGTCAACCTGAAAACGTCGCTTACATCACTTTGTTCTTCGACAATCCGCAGATCGCCCACGTTCACGTCAACTGGCTGACGCCGGTCAAGGTGCGGCATACGCTTATCGGCGGCAGCGAAAAGATGATTCTTTATGACGATCTTGAACCCAGCGAAAAGGTGAAGATATACGACAAAGGCGTCACTATTTCGCAGAGTCCGGAGGCCGTTTACGAAATGCTCGTCAGCTATCGGTCGGGCGATATGTGGGCGCCGCGCCTTGATGCAACTGAAGCACTGCAAACGGAAGCGCTTCATTTCATTGATTGCATCGAAAACAAGAAACAACCGGAAACGGATGGCCACGCCGGCTTGCGTCTGGTGCGCACGGTCGAAGCCGCGGAGAAATCGTTGCGCGCAAAAGGACAGCTCGTTGAAATTCTGTAGAGTTGGATAGTTGGTTCCAAACCCACCTTACATTTTCGATTGCCAATGCGAATCTGGATCGATCTGGCAAACTCTCCGCACGTTCCATTCTTCCGTCCACTCGCAACTGAGTTCACGCGGCGCGGTCATGATTTAGTCGTGACCGCGCGGCAGTTTGCCGAAACTGTGCCGTTGGCCGAGGCTGCCGGGTTTGCTCCGGAAGTGATTGGCGGACATGGCGGTGGAAAGCTTTCGGGCAAAGCCGGGAACCTGGTGGGGCGTGGCCTGGAGCTGGCGCGCTGGGCGCGAGGAAAACAAATCGATCTGGCGGTGAGCCACAACTCCTACTCGCAAATTCTCGCGGCGCGGGCGTTATCGCTGCGAGCGGTGACGCTGATGGACTACGAGCATCAACCTGCAAACCATCTCGCCTTTCGCCTGGCTTCGCGCGTAATCGTTCCGCGCGCTTTTCCCGAGGCAGCATTGCTGCGCTTCGGCGTCACGGCTCCGAAAGTGAAAAGATACGACGGCATAAAGGAAGATGTTTACCTGGCAAACTTCGCAGCCGATCCGGATTTTGACGTAGAACTAGGGAATTTGGGGATCGAGGCCGGCGATATTCTGGTCACCGCGCGACCGCCGGCCAGCGAAGCGCTTTATCATCGTTTCGAAAACCAGTTGTTCGATGGATTGATCGATCGGCTTGGGAAAATTCCTGTGGTGAAGTTGGTACTGCTGCCGCGAAACGAGTGGCAACGGCAGTATTACGCGCGCGACCAGATAATCATACCCGCGCACCCGTTGGATGGTTCGAACCTGATTGCGCGGAGTGATCTGGTGGTGAGCGCTGGTGGCACTATGAACCGCGAGGCGGCGGCGCTCGGCGTACCGGCGGCATCAATCTATATGGGTGAATGGGCCGCGATAGATCAGCAACTGGTGAACGAAGGCCGGTTGCAACGAATCGCCACTGAAGAAGACGCGCGCGAACTGCGGATTGAGAAAAAGACAACATCTGCCGCGCGCGCCAGCGCCGGCGTAATGCAACAGGTAGTGAATCTAATACTCGAAGATTAAACTTTTGTTATCCTATCCTCGCATAGGACGCAATCTATATCGGCGTGCGAGTTTCTGAATGGCACAAACTACGGTAAGAGCGGACCGGATCGCGAAAACCATGATTGGCGCAAGTGTGGTGCGGGCTTCGGCACGCGCTCCGCAGTGGGTGGTGCCGCTGATTAAAGCTGCGCTGGTGGTTACGGATATCGTAATCGCGACCGCGGCTTTCAGTTTGGCGTTTTACTGGCGCGAAGGCGCACCACTGCTGGCTGCGTCCGGCAATGCCGCTTATGCCTGGAGCGCTCGCTTCGCTCCCTATGGCGCGTTGTTGCTGTTTGTCGTCCTCATTCGGCTGCTGATCGCAAAGTATTACGATCTCTACCGGCTGCGCGGTGAATTTTCATTTGTTGACGACGGCATACGCGTTTTCAAAGCGACTGCAATCGGATCACTGCTCATTGTTGCCGCGGCATTCCTTTATCGCGGCGGTTTCCATTACCGGGCATTCTCATATGCGCGCAGCGTCTTTGTGCTCGACTTTCTGCTGGCCTTTGCCGGCTTTGAGCTGGTGCGCCTTCTATTACGAACTGCGCAAACCTTCTTTCGCCTGCGCGGGATCAATTTGATTCCCACACTCGTCGTTGGACGCGGCCCGGAAGCAGCATTTTGTATTAAGGAGATGCGCGAAAGACCGTCGCTTGGATACCGCGTAATTGGCGTTGTCGAAAGCGGCGGCGCCTCACCTCTCGAAGTTCCCGCAACCTATGAGGGCGTTCCGGTGATCAGCGACCTCGCGGGATTGCCGGATGCGATTCGCGACTCAAAGGCCAACGAAGTGATCATCGCCGACGCGAATGTAGATGGCGACACCTTGTTTGATGTAATGATGCGTTGTGGACGCCGGCACGGAGTCGAGTTTCGCATCGCACCGAGCCTGTTTAATTGTTTGCCCAGCAAAACAGAAGTCGATCAAATCGGCGCATTACCGATGATCCGGTTGTTTCGCGAACCGCTTTCGGATTTCGCGCGCGGCACTAAGCGCTTGTCTGACTTGTTCATCGCATCGTTGACACTTGCAGTGATGTCGCCTTTCTGGTTCTTTATCGCGCTCCTGATCAAGCTTGATTCCAAAGGTCCCATCTCTTATGCGCAGGAACGCGTGGGCATGGATGGCCGCATATTCGTGGTCTACAAATTTCGCACGATGCACATGAATGCCGACAGCGAAATTCATCGCGAGTATCAGCGCAAATTCATCGCCGGAGATGCTGAAGCAAACGTCGGCAACGCTGAAAGACCGGCTTACAAACTACGTGACGATCCACGCATCACGCGCGTCGGGCGAGTGCTGCGTCGCTTTAGTCTGGATGAAGTGCCGCAACTTCTGAATGTGCTGCGCGGTGACATGAGCATCGTGGGGCCACGCCCGCCGATTCCATACGAGGTAGAAGCTTACGAGCTGCGGCATCGCAAGCGATTGGACATGAAGCCCGGAGTGACGGGACTGTGGCAGGTATCGGGCAGAAACCGCTTGCCTTTTGAGGAGATGGTGAAACTGGACTTGTTCTACATCGAAAACTGGTCGCTGCTGTTTGACCTGAAGATCATTCTGCGCACCGTGATGGTTATGCTGCGCGGCGATGGCTATTAAAGTTGGTGAACGGTCGGTTATGTAAATGAGCAATGAAAGATTTCTTTCTAGAAGTGCTATACCTCTAGCGATTACGAGCATTTGTTTTTTTCAGGAAAGCCGCAGAATAAAGAGCTCGTCATGAAAAAAGAAAAGGCCATTAAGGAACCCAATTCTGAACGACCAAGCCGAGCTGTCGTGTCCGAGAAGAAAGCTAATAAGCGGATGAAAGACTTCTCGAAACGAAAGGAGCAATTCCTTGCCACTGCTCGAACGGGCAAGAGTCGAGGTGTACGTTCCTGACCTGTCCGCGCCTTGCTACCGCAATTTGCTTCTGGCTTTCGAGGAAGAGTTTACTTATGCATTTGGCGGCTGCACGATTGTAAAAGGTCTTGATGGTAGTTATCTTTCGCTTGCCGGTGTAAGAGTTCCAGACCGAAGCAATCTGATATATACCGACCTCCCATTCGCTTTATCTACCAATTTCGACAGCACGGCTCGCTATACTCGTCAACTGAAAGAGGCGGCCCACGTTGCACTTGAGGAAGAAACAGTGTTGGTAGCTGTCTGTCAGATCTATCATTCAGTGTGAGTCTCGCCGTATAAGATATAGAGTAGCAAGAAAGTTTGAAAACGCAGGATAACTGGTGGAAAGAAGCCAAGCCGCAAAATTCCTGGATACTGCAATTCTATCCTGCCTCTTTTTGTTTGCTTTCTCGGCGCCGTTGTCTATCGCCGCAACGCAGACTGCATGGTTGCTGGGCATGGCGTTCTGGCTGCTGAGGTTTGCGTTTTATCCGCGACCGAAACTTTACCGCACGCCGGTTGATTACTTTCTGTTTGGCTTTTTCCTTCTTACCGGGCTTTCGTCATTTCTCTCGTACGAGCCGATGGTTTCCATTGGTAAGCTGCGCGCCGCAAGCCTCTTCACAATAGTTTATTTGATTTCTCAAAACGTGCCTTCGCGTCGTGTGATTCGGCTGCTGGCAATCACGCTCATCGGCGCCTGCATGATCAGCGTAATCTTTACCGGCGCCCAAAGACTATTGGGAACGGGTGTCAAGGTTTACAGCGTTTCTGAAGCCAGCCCGCTCTACAAGGCAGGGATTCGCGATGGCGACACGTTGCTGACTGTGGATGGAGCGAAGCTTCACGACCCGCAGGAACTAGTAAATGACTTGTCAAAGCCGGACAAGAAAGTAGTGATCGTTACCGCCTACCGGCATGAATGGGTGCTCCCCTGCAAAGTAACCAGAGGCGCATTGCTCCCTGGCAACAACGCGCTCGAGCAGTTGGGCATCGGCAGTTGGTCCAAAGGGAGAGACTGGCGCGCGTCCGGTCTCTACGGAAACTTCGTGACCTATGCCGAAGTGTTACAACTAGTCCTGGCGCTGACCGTAGGTTTATTCGTCGCACTGCCACGCAAGCGCACGATGATGGGATTAGGTTTGGTAGTGGCGTTGCTGGGAATGGTGGGCGCGTTACTGCTGACTGTGACGCGCGCTTCATGGTTGGCTTTTGTGATTTCCACCGCCTTGATTCTGCTTCTGAGCGTCAGCCGCCGCACAGTTTTGTTTGCCGGCGTGCTCGCGATTCCACTGATTCTTGCCGGGCTGTTCGTTCTTCAGCAAAAACGCAACGTTGGATTCATAGACCAGCAGGATCAATCAACCAGTTGGCGTGAAACGGTCTGGCGCGAGGGCTTTCACCTGCTGGTTAGCAAGCCGCGACATTTGCTGGTGGGCATTGGCATGGATTCAATCAAATCCCACTGGCGGGAATGGGGCATGTTTGACAAAGGCCGTTTGCCATGGGGCCACATGCATTCGAATCCCCTTGAGATTGCGTTGGAGCGTGGTGTACCCGCGCTCCTTGTTTGGCTTGGTTTGCTGTTTGTTTACGCGCGGACGATCTGGCGAACGTTGGAATACAAAACCCGGCTTGACTGGATCGAACACGGAATTCTGCTTGGCGCGTTAGGGGGTCTTTTAGGCTTCTTTGTTTCCGGGCAGGTTCATTACAACTGGGGCGACTCGGAAGTCGTGATGATTGTCTACTTCATGATGGGCCTGGTTTTGGCTTTGAATCGGGGGTTGGGAATTAAGGGCTCTTAATGTGCTTCAGAGACGCGTGAAGGCTTTACGGATGGAATTCTCGTGGACAAGTGTATAAAAGCAGTGATGGCTGAGGCTAAAGAGCGTCAGCAAGAAGCCTTTTCGGCGGCAGTAGCGGCTGGTTTCTATCACCCTAAATATGATCGTGTAATCTACGTGGCTTGCGCAATCTCGAACAAGACTTCATATGGCACCATCGACGCAAAATCGGCAGCTCCAAAAGCACTGCAAAATGGAGGCTGTGCTAGATCTCATTTAGTGCCGAATGTTATGCGATGAGCATATGCGGCAATCAAAGTGCCGATCGTTAAAACAAATTCGATGAGAACGGCGGTTATTCCCAACACATCGTGATTGAAGGCTAATGCGAAGCCGTAGAAAAACACGACGATTAGAAGGCAATTCAGAATTACTCCTGCCCAGAGTACTTTAAGCGGCCAGGACTTATGCTTGAACGCGTGAGCACACGCCCCAATCGCAACCAGCATGCTAGGAGCGGCAATTATGCAAAAGCCTACTACGTGTTGCATCGATAGCCTCACGGGTTGATTGAGGCGGCGATACATAGCCATATCCTGGTTCAGAATATAGCTGTAAATGAATATTCCTAAAGAAGCCGTGGCTATTCCGCAACCGACCTCAATTTTCTTGGATAAACTAAGACTCAATATCTACTCTTCCATCTGATATTGGCTAACCAACAATGCATTAGGGTAAGGGAGCAAGACCGCTGGCCCAATTGATTGCCGCATCAAATAGAGCGGTGCCGTTGCTGGTGAAACTTGCCGCCGTGATGTCGTACCTAAAACAATAATTATGGTCCGAAGGACTGAAGTGATACTGGTTCTGGCCTCACCTGCTCACTGGACTTTGCCCTCACTCCTGCTTCGCAAGACGAATAGCAAAATCCATGAAACAGCAAAAGCTATGCTCACAGTTTCAATTGATGTGTACCGACTATTAAGCACAGAAATGATGATCCAGGCAGTTAGACCAATGTGCATGATGACACCCGCAACAAGTAGCAACTGGCCCCGTAGAAGCTTTGTGCAACTGATCAGACAGAACGCCAGATAGAAAAAGGGAAAAGCGAGAGAGTAGATATACCAAGGAGCTAAACTAACGCCGCGAGAAGCAGCGTCAATCCCAAACGCGGCAGCTCCGAACCAGAAGATCAGGGCAATAAGACTCGCCGAGAAGAAAATTATCTTGAACAGGCCGAGGCTACTAGTCTCACGGTCTTGAGGTTCATCGTCGAGTATTGGGCCTCTGCTGAGTGGCATAGAAGCATTTGACACCGGTATTGGAGTGCAAGCAATAAGCTACCGCGGTTAGCGAGCGATCCCTAACTCTTCAAGGCAAAGGGGCGACCGCTGGCCCAACCCCAGAGCCCTCAACACCAAAGAAATATTCCTTCACCTTTCAGTAATTGTTCGAAGCACACATAAGAGAGACCAAAGAAGAGTAAAGAATAGACCCACTGCTAGCACAAAAGCGGTTCCTCCCGCGATCACCCAAACCGCTAGAGCGATGTGAATTATCACACCTGAAAGTATGAGCGTGTGAGGTTTCAATAACTTAGTGCAACTGAATATGCAATAGGAGAAATAAACAGGAGGAAAACTATAGAAATAAATATACCGCGTCGGTAAATTAACGCCCCGAATGGCAGCATCAATGACAAATGCCGCAGCTCCGAACCAGAAGATCAGAGCAACAATACTCGCTAGCGAGACAACTATCTTAAACACGGTGAGACCCCTAATCTCACTGCCATGAGGAACACAGCCGTTCGTGGGGTTTCTGCTAAGCGGCATGGTAGTCATTTGATAACGCCATCGGAATAGCAGCCAATCCGCTACGCCATCGAACGCGATCCGCAAATACCTCAAGGTAAAGGGGCCAAACCAGTGGCCCAACTGATCGCCGCATCAAGTAGAGCGGTCCCGTTGCTCGTGAAGCTTGCTGCTGTAGTGTCGTACAAGAACAGTCCGACACGGCGACCGGGTGCAGTTAATCCCGGCATCACGGCGCCCGGCAGGTAACCGAAGATAAGAGCTTTGGTCGTATCGTTAGCCACAGTTGCAACTGCTGCCGCATTCGCATTCGGTTTGCCCCAATCCAGTGTACCCGAGACGCTGACCACTGTAACTGTCCCTGATAGACCAGCGGCCAATGGGTGTGAAGCATTCGTGATTTTCAACTGCGTCTGTTTAGTAACCGTACCATTATCCTGAGCGGCGGTTCCCGTCATTCCCATGTTGGCATAGAGTCCCGATTCCCAAGTCACTACCGGGACCGCAACAGTACGAAACTTGGTTCCAACAGAGGAGGGTGTGACCGTCGAAGAGACTAGGACCGCGGCCTTCCCGTTGGCATCGGCAGTTGTCGCCGCACTACCCGTCTTGACTGTTACGAAATAGCCAAGGGCTTCGAGACGGGATTTTACGGCGCTATCGCCCGTGTTAAGTGTCGCCGAGCCAACCACCAGCAGCACAGGAGCTCCCACCTTAATCGTCGTACTTGCGGAAGTTGAAGTGCCGCCCTCGTTATCTATGGCCACGGCCGTCAACGCATAGTTGCCCCGAACGACGTTCGTCCATGTAAAGCTATACTGATTTGTGCCACTTGAAGTGCCGGTTCCGATAAGCGAACCGTTCGAATAGAAATCAACTTTGGAAATAGTACCGTCGCTATCACTGGCGCTTGCTGTGATCGTTACGCTCGCAGGAGCTGCATAAGCAGTTCCGCTTGCCGGGCTTGAAACGGACACCGATGGAGGCAAGTTAAACTTCAAAAAAACATCAATCGGCACGGGACTCGATGTCGTTGCGATTCCATTGTTATCAATCGCAACGGTGGTTAATGCATATGAACCTGAACTCACATTGGTCCAGGTGAAGCTATATTGATAGCCACCTAGAAAGGCACCGGTTCCGAGTAGTGCACCATTCGCGTAGAAATCAACCCTAATAATACTTCCACCGCCGTAGCTGGCATCCGCATTGATAGTGATGTTTGCCGGCGCTTGAAACGCCGTCCACGTCGTGGGACTGGTAATACTTACCGTAGCCATTCCGTTAACGATGATGTTAGCTGCGCCGGAAAGATTGCTCTTACCGGCATTGTCGGTCGCGATTGCAATTAACGAATGGTCGCCGAAAGGCGCGTTAGTCCAATTGAGACTATATTGATTCTGTCCCGTGGCTGTGCCGGTTCCGATTAATTCTCCATTATCAAAGAAATCAACCTTGCTGATGGTGCCGTCGCTGTCGCTTGCACTGGCGACGATATTGATATTTGCCGGACCTACAAACATGTTCCCATTCGTCGGGCTCGTGATCGTTACAGTGGGCGCTGCATTGGTATCCGGTAAGACATTAATGCTTTCGGTAACCATATTATTGGCCGTGTTCGAATCTGTTTCATTACTTCTCACGAGAGCGGTGTTGCCTATCATTTTTCCTGCGGGTGGAAAATGTAAACCGCCTTCAGTGAGCTTTGCTGTTACCGTTACTGAGGCGCTCGATCCTGTGTTGAGCGTACCAATCTTGCAAACGACAGTTCCATTCACTTCGGCACACGTGCCTTGCGTTGAGATTACGGAGTCGAATTGGCTGCTCGGAGGCAAGGCATTTGCGAAAGATATTCCCGTTGCCGTCTGCGGTCCGTTATTGGTGACAGTGAAGGTATAAGTTACGTTGTTCCCGGCCACGATCTGAAAAGGTGAATGGCTACTGGCCACCGCCAACTCGGCTGACGCGGTATTCGGAGGTTGCGGCGAAGTTAGAGAAGCAACCACGAACTGACCCAACAAGTTTGTCTTCGAGTTGATAATTTTGTTTGCGAAGTCAGGTGCTTGCGGATCAGGGGCTAGAATTGTTCGATCGACCCACGTGACTTTCGATGGCTCAAACTGATCCTGTTCAGCATGAAAGATCCTCATGTTGTTGAAGACTGTTTGATCAGATACTGACGGTACACTGAACGATACTACGTGTGGGCCAGAGACCTCAGCTGTAGTTTGAACGCCATAGCTCAGATTGTTGTAAAGGGTGTAACCGGCGGGAAGCGGCCCTAGAATGGTGGGATCAAATGAATTCACCGTCGTAGCGCCGTCAGCGATGAAGTTTGCGGCGACAATCGAAGTCAGACCCTCAGATGAAGACCCGCTTCCATAAAACTGCTTGGTTGGGACGGCGCTACTGAAGAAAGCACCGTGACCGAAGAATGCGTCGCTGTTTTGATAACCAGTGCCCGAGTACCATGAGACGACTTCGTCAGGAGCGGTGTAGTCATAGAGCTGTTCTCGGGGATCAAAACCTGTTGCTGGATGTCGGATGCGCTCCTGGTTAACTAGAGAAAGATAGTCTGACGGCCGCTCCTCCGCTAGATTGTGTCTTACCACGGCAAACTCCAGGTCTTGCACCGATCCGGAAGGAATTCCAATCACATTACCATTATTAAAAGCCGGACCTTGAATGGCTCCCCATCGCCAATGGCTATGAAGACACTCGGGGCAACCAGCTCCAACAAAGTGCCACTCGGGATAAATACCTGGCGATATTCCGGGTTCTTCAATAACACCCAAGTAGGTTTGGTGAATATTATCCCATTGATTTGTGCTCCTGCCCTGGCTTATTGCGCGGTCATACCACTCATCAAATAGAGGATTGAATTTTCTTTCGAACCCAAGCATACCGGGAATGCTGGTTCCGGCGTTAGGGAAGCAAGTGCCGGGAATATCGCAATCCTTAAAAAGTCCCACCGTGTTGTGTGCATTGTTATCAATTCGCAAGTGCTGCCGTTGTGCGGCATTGAAAGATACGAATGATCGACCTAACTGCCCGTAGAATTTATATTTCACCAGCGGCTTCCAACGAGAACAATTCAACGTCCCGCTTGGCTCGCATCGACCTCCGACACCTTCTCTATAGAAGTCATAACGCTGGATCACATGTAGGCAACTTGGGGAGCCAGTAGGAATCTGGTCCACGACGTAAGTAGCTTCAATTCGCAACTTTTCCTGGTCTTGTGTCACTTTGAAGTCGATCAGTCGACTTCTCACATTGTTGTCGATGTTATTGGGCCTAAGTTCGAGTCGCTGGTTGGCAAACTCACTCGTCTGCAGCCGGTAGTAAGGGACGCTTATCTTCGCGGCAAGGTAGCGTGACCCTAGTTTCACATCAGTCAAAACCAAACCTTCATTATCAGTAACTTCAGCTCGCGCGCTCCAATTCACACTACGACCTGGATTAGGATCAGCCCATGTAGTTTGAATTATCTGAGGCCCAGGCTTAGTGATTACCTGACAGTTGCAGGGTGAACCAGGTTGCCATGAAACGTAGGTTGGACCATTGGGATCTGTCGTTATTTGATGTCGCTCAGTTCCATCGTCATTCATAAGGTAAATCGCCGAACCGTTTATGAATGCCACCTTGGTATCGTTGTTTGACCAACTGGGAGATCCAAAGGTCCCGCTTAGACCAGGCGCAAATCGTTGTGCTCCTCCTCCGCCTGCGTTTACCGCGTAGAGTCCATAAATCCACTGGCCGCTCACAAAGGCCTCGCCTGCCATGAACAGGATCTGCGAGCTGTCATGCGACCAACTAGGTGGAGATGGATCCCGATGAGCATTACCAGTAACCTCAGCATAGTTACCGCCATCGGCGTTCATGACAACTACAGTATTAAAAGAACCTGACTGGTTGTTTTCGGGATTTGCATATGCGGCGGCGACTTTCTTACCGTCCGGCGACCATCTGGGATACTCGAATGATTTATTGGCGGGCGAGATTTGCACCTTTGCCGTTCCATTCGCGTTCATCACATTCAAACTAATGGGTGTGCCGATCGGAGGGGTACCAAAAAATAATATTTTTTGACCATCGGGAGAAAATTGTGGATCGTACTCCAAGTCTGATGAATTAGTTAGATTTGTCAGACCAGTGCCATCGACATTTATCACAAAGATTTCTTTGTCGGTTCCGTTTAAGTTTGATGATTGAAAGACAATCTTCTGGCTGTCGGGCGACCAGGCCGGAGCGTAACCGATGCCCTCATTACGTGAGGTGAAAGTAAGTCGTTGACGACCGCTACCATCTGCGTTCATTACATATAACTGTTCGACGAATGCTACAAAATCAAACTTGGTAAAGGCGATCTTTTGCCCGTTTGGTGACCACACGGGGTGATAATCGGCCCCGATCGGACTCAACAATGTCTTACCGCTACCATCCCCATTCATTACGTAGATATTGCCGCCAGTGGTGACGTACATGAGTTTGCCCGAGGCGGCGGTTTGCGCATTACCAGTGATAGTGGCGCCCAGTAGTAATACAAGTGTGTAGACGAAGGACTGGAGGAGTCGTGAAGACTGCATTGTTGTCTCCATTCAAAATGTAAGGTGAAGTAGCCAAGCTCCGAGCCGTCGGTTCTTTCGGCCAGCATGAATCCGGTTGAAGCATTCAGCGAGGCCCTGGACTTTTGTGGGATCAGTTTCCAATGGAGTTTGTGAATCAGCTCTAGCCTAGCTTTTGCTACTCGTGCGAACTTAATTAATCGCTGAGCATGATGCCATCGCTGAGCATGATGCCATCGCTCAACATGATGCCGTCACTGAGCATGATGCCGTCGCTGAGCATGATGCCGTCGCTAAGCATGATGCCGTCGCTAAGCATGATGCCGTCGCTGAGCATGATGCCGTCGCTGAGCATGATGCCGTCGCTGAGCATGATGCCGTCG
>DATNOG010000085.1:0-2468 GCA_035601415.1 Pyrinomonadaceae bacterium
GTTCAGACCACGGTCCATTGGAAAACCTAAAATGCGACGAGATCATGACCAGGAATCCGGTTGTTGCCGAGCCTGGGCTGCTGGCGTATGACGCTTTACGGTTAATGGAGGAGCGCAGTTCGCAGATTTCAGTGCTGCCGGTGGTCGATGAGGATCGAGTTTGCGTGGGATTGATCAGACTTCACGATATTGTGCGTAGCGGCCTGTAAGAGTCCAAAGTCCAAAGTCCAATGTCCAAAGTTCAACGTCTAAGACTGACGTCCAACATGCAGGTATTGTTTGCTGACTCGAGTTCTTGACGTGAAGTGGAATTTGAAAAGAGCCACGTTCCGTCAGACAGACATTGGACGTTGGACTTTGGACGTTGGACTTTGCCCGTCGGACATTGGACTTTGGACGTGGATTTCCGGCATATCCACAATATCCCAGGCGGAACGCATGCGCAGCAGTTTCGACATTAGGCCGGCGTGCATGATGTGACCGCTGCGCTCGGCGACAACCTTTCCCACGATCGGCATTCCCAGCAACGCAAGGTCACCAATGATGTCCAGGATCTTGTGACGCACAAACTCATCGCGAAATCGGAGCCCAGTTTCATTGAGCATACCATTCGGCGTCAGCACGATGGCGTTATCCAACGAGCCGCCGCGAATCAGATTCGCGCGCCGCAACGCTTCAATCTCGTGAGTAAAACCAAACGTGCGTGCCGCGGCTATCTCGCGACTGAAAGCTCCGTCGTTCAAATGCAGCGAAAACTTTTGCACGCCAATCAATGGGTGAGGGAACTCGATCAGACAATCAATTTCGTAATGGTCGCCGGGCTCGACGCTGATGCGCCGGTCGCCTTGTTGGAACGAAACCTTCTCACGAACCAGCAGGGCGCGGCGCGCCAGCGGTTGTTCCACAATGCCGGCCTGCTCGATCATTTCAGCAAAGACTTCGGCCGAGCCGTCGAGAATGGGAATCTCCAAATTGTCCACATCGATGTAAACGTTATCGACGCCGAGACCGCGCAGCGCTGACAGCAGGTGCTCAACAGTCGAAAGCATCACGCCAGTGCGCATCAACGTCGTCGCGTAACCGCAATGAGCCACCGACTCTACCGTCGCGGGAATCTCAAAGCCGCCCAAATCGGTGCGCCGAAAGACATAGCCAGTGTCAGGCGGCGCCGGAGTCAGCCGTACTTTTACCGGCACCGCTGTGTGCAGGCCGACGCCATCTGTTTCAACTGACGAACCAAGAGTGGTTTGTTTGATCAAGTCGTTATCGTTCCTCTAGCGATGAAAAAAGCGTAGCGCGATTAGTGAGCAATGATCGTGCCGATTTGCCAACGTACATAATTGAAGCTCTCAGGCGTTGGCATGTGGCGCGCCCGCTACAACTGGCAAGAATCAAAGGTGAGAATGCCACAGTTGACGCTCGAGAAGTTCAGAGTTTGGGTTGTTATATTGACATTCTTATTGGAACTGGGGGGAACGCGAAGCGATCTCACTAGCACCGCGGCTTTAGCCCGGTGGTCAAGTTCTTTAAATGATTCCTGAACCGTTTCCAACGGTTCCTCGTGCTTCTCCTACCAACAAAAAACCGTTAGAAACGGTTCATTGTCAATTCCGGTTTGCTATCACCGGACTGAAGCCGCGGTGCTAATGAGATTGCTTCGCGTCCAGCCGCCGGCGCTCCGGGTAAAAGCGGCGAATCACAGCCATCTTCTTGAAATTTCAAACTGACCCATTACCAACCAAAGCCTTAATTGACACTCCGAAAACGCCTCTCTATCATCGAAACACATGCCAACAAAGCAAGCTCCCACTGGTAACAAACCAGTCGAGCGGGTTTATCTAATCGATTCCATGTCGCACATCTTTCGCGCATTCTTTGCGCCGATGGCGAATCGGGCGGCGCCGCTCGCTAACTCAAAAGGGCAGGTAACACAAGCCGTCTATATCTTTACAAACATGCTGCGCAAGCTGTTGACGGATGAGAAGCCAAACTATATCGCAGCGATTTTTGAATCAGGCGAAAAGACTTTCCGGCACGAGACATTTGCCGATTACAAAGCCAACCGGCTGGCAATGCCTGAAGATCTCGCGTCGCAACTTCCTTACATCATTCGCTTGTGTGAAGCATTCAATATTCCCGTGATTAATGCGCCGGGCTTTGAGGCGGACGATGTTATCGGAACGCTGGCCGCAAAAGTTGCGGACCAGGGTATGCAAGCGGTGATCGTTTCCAACGACAAAGACATGTGCCAGCTGGTGCGCGATCCCAACGTCATTTGCATGCGCCAGAATTCGCAGGTAGTCAAACGCAAAGAGTATGTGCCGCCAATCGAATGGTGCGACGAAGCCTGGGTTGAGAAAAAGTTTGGCGTGCCTGCGGACAAAATTGTCGATCTGCTTGGTTTGATGGGCGATTCAATCGACAACATTCCCGGCGCGCCGGGCATAGGCTCTAAGGGCGCGGTGCAA
>DATNOG010000086.1:0-46392 GCA_035601415.1 Pyrinomonadaceae bacterium
AATTCAACTGAAGCCTGACTTTGGAAAAGCTTATTACAATCTGGGTAGAACATATCTAGTCTTAGGAAATCGCAACGCGGCGTTGGAGCAATACAATGTCCTGCAAAGCATCGATCCGGACTGGGCTGAGAGGTTGGATAATCTTATCAATCCATAGCTGTTAGTAGTCCGTTGTCAGTGGTCAGTTGGTTAGAAATGCAACGGACTACTGACCACTGACAACTGACTCGCCCTTAGCCGGTTCCCACCTGCGATTGATCAAACTCGCGACAAACCCCGCGCCAAATCCATTATCAATATTCACTACCGTCACATTCGACGCGCATGAATTGAGCATGCCAAGCAGCGCGGCGATACCGCCAAACGATGCGCCATAGCCAATGCTTGTCGGCACAGCAATAACGGGCACGCCTACCAAGCCGCCAACCACCGAAGGCAGTGCGCCTTCCATTCCCGCAACTACAACGGCCACACGCGCACTTTGCAGCAACGAACGTTCAGCCAGCACGCGATGAATGCCGGCCACACCGACGTCCCAAACGCGCTTCACGCGATTTCCCATTGCTTCCGCGGTTAAGGCCGCTTCTTCCGCGACTGGTATGTCGCTGGTTCCCGCAGTCACTACAACTATCTCGCCAACGCCGCGTTCTGTCTTATCTCTTTGGATTCTTATCAAGCGAGCTGTCGCGTGCCATTCCGCTTCCGTGACAATGTTGCGCACTTCTCCAAACGTGCCCTCGTCTGTGTGGGTCACGAGCACGTTGGGCGCATGTTGCAGCAGCCGCTCAACTATGCCGATAACTTGTTTGCGCGTTTTGCCCGCGCCGAACACTACTTCCGGAAAACCCTGGCGCGCCGAGCGCGCGTGATCGATGCGCGCGTATCCGATGTCTTCATAGTGAAGATTTTGAATATGGCTGACAGCTTCGCTTGTTTCCAGATCTCCCGCGCGATGCGCGGCCAATAGTTGTTCCAATGCTGTCAGGTTCATTCAGGAGGCTCGACTTGTTGAAGATTGATTTAGGGGCGCATTCTATCATTCGATCGCGAGGCATTCGAAATGCGCTCGCTTGCGCCGGAATTGACCGCCAAGTAAGATTCAAGCATCGAAATCAAGATGGAATTCACCGTAGCAATCACAGGAGCTTCTGGCTCAATTTACGCGCAACGCACGCTGGTGCACATGGCTGCAAGTGGCGTAGTGGAGCGTATTAATCTGATCATGTCCGAAGCGGCGACCACCGTTGCGCGTGTTGAATTGGGTTGGGATTTGCGCGGCGCGGACAACGCGCGAATTAACGAGTGGATTGGGCTCGCACCTGGTTCAAAACTGATTCACCTGCAGCGCCTCAATAACATGGCGGCGCGACCTTCTTCCGGTTCGCATCCGCAGGAAGGAATGGTGATCGTCCCGTGTTCGATGGGTACGTTGGGCGCGATAGCTTCTGGCGCGGGAACCAATCTGATCCATCGCGCGGCAGACGTTACTCTTAAGGAAAGCCGCAGGTTGGTGCTGGTGCCACGCGAAACTCCTTACAACGCTATTCATCTGAAAAATATGTTGCGGTTGTCGCGCGCAGGGGCCCACATCATTCCGGCCAGTCCCGGCTTTTATCATCGACCGCAAACTATTGAAGCGCTGGTCGATCATCTGGTCTTTCGCATTCTCGATCACCTAGGAGTGCCGCACTCGCAGGACACGCAGTGGAAGGGGATGCCGCAACAATCTTCAGAAACAGTGAACGTCAGCGAAGACTGAACTCGCCATGACTGCTCTGCTCCGAAATGTTCGCGTTACGCTCGAGATGATAAAGATCGAGCACACGCTGTTTGCGCTTCCATTTGCTTTTTTGGGAGCAGTGCTGGCCGCGAATGGACTGCCGACAATCAGACAAGTTTTTTGGATCACTATCGCGATGGTCGGCGCTCGCTCGACGGCGATGGCCTTCAATCGCATCGCCGACAGAGACTACGACGCGCAAAATCCGCGCACGCAAACACGCGCCATTCCCGCCGGACTGTTATCAGTAGGCTTTGTGTGGCTGTTTACGTTGGTTTCCGCGGCGCTTTTCCTATTGGCGGCTGCGATGCTAAATCGGCTCGCGTTGCTGCTGGCCCCAATCGCGCTGGCGAGCGTTATGCTTTATTCGTATTCGAAACGTTGGACCCTGCTATCTCATTTGTTTCTTGGTTGGTGTCTGTCGATTGCGCCGGCCGGCGCCTGGATAGCCGTACGCGGCCATTTGGATAGCCCAGTACCGCTCTTGCTCTCGCTGATAGTGCTGTTGTGGACCAGCGGTTTCGACGTTCTTTATGCGTGCCAGGATTATGAGTTTGACTTGCGTGCGGGCCTGCACTCGATTCCGAAACGATTCGGCATTGGCCGGTCGTTGCTGATCGCGCGCTTGTTTCACGTTGGCGCATTCGCAGCAATTGTTGCTCTATACTTGATAACGCGGCTTGGGGTTTTTGCTCTCGCCGGTGTTATTGTCACCGCCGCTTTGCTTGTCTATCAGCATCGTCTGATTCGTGCCGACGATCTAAGCAAACTAAATGCGGCGTTTTTTACTACTAACGCATTTGTAAGCGTGATTTTGTTCGTAACATTTGGAGGCGCTGTTCTCCTGAGGGCCCTTTCATGAACTTTTCGCACGACAAGAACTTGGTTGCGATCGCACAAAAAGTTGCAGCCGGCGAGCGTCTCTCTTTCGCAGATGGCGTCGCTTTGTTTGCCACTGACGACTTGCCGGGGCTGGGCAAACTTGCTGACGGCGTTCGTCGCCGCAAGCACGGTCGCACTACTTACTTCAATGTAAATCGCCACTTTAATCCTACAAACGTTTGTTACGTCGATTGCAAGTTTTGCGGGTTTTATCGCACGCCGCGTCAGCCGGATGCCTACACACATAATATTGATGACAGCCTGCGCATCGCCGGTGAAGCTGTAAAGGAAGGCGCAACTGAACTGCATATTACCGGTGGACTGAACACCAAGCTGCCGTTCAGTTATTTCACCGATTTGCTTTCCGCGCTCAAGCAGCATTACCCGCAACTTCATCTAAAGGCTTTTACAATGGTCGAGCTTGACCACTTCGCGCATTTCTACAAGCTGAGCGACGAAGAGGTAATCGAAAAATTGATCGAGGCAGGCCTGGATTCCT
Organism: Pyrinomonadaceae bacterium; assembly: GCA_035601415.1. GTDB lineage: Bacteria > Acidobacteriota > Blastocatellia > Pyrinomonadales > Pyrinomonadaceae > PSRF01. Next base: position 3,162 of record DATNOG010000086.1, read on the forward strand.
GCCCAGGTGGCGGTGCTGAAATCTTTCGCGAGCCGACGCGCTCAATGATATGCGCCCATAAATGCGACGCGAACCGCTGGTTGGAGTTGGCAGGTAAGGTGCATGCGGCGGGCTTGAAGACAAACGCGACGATGCTTTATGGCCACATTGAATCGGTTGAAGACCGCGTGGACCACCTGATTCGTTTGCGGCAGCAGCAAGTCCAGTCTGGCGGTTTTCAGTGTCTGATACCGTTGGCTTTTTATCCGGAAAACACTCAACTTGCGCACTTGCCGGGGCCTTCGGGTGTTGACTCGCTCAAAACAATGGCAGTTTCCCGCCTGCTGCTCGACAACTTTGAGCACTTGAAGGCCTACTGGGTGATGCTTGGGAAAAGGCTGGCGCAAGTGGCGCTGCACTTTGGCGCCAATGATATCGATGGCACCATTACTGAAGGTGGCGAACTGAGCGAAAGCTACTCGATTGAATCAAACAATGAAGTGAAGATGTCGCGCGATGAAATCGTTACACTGATCGAAGACGCCGGCTTTACGGCCGTCGAGCGTGATACGGTTTATAACCCGGTTGAGCGCCGCAACGTCAGCCTCGTCTAATCGGACTTCCAGACCGAATTACTATTATGTCAACGCTAATTGAAACGCGAACAATAACTGTCGCCCATTCACCAGACTCCGATGACGCTTTCATGTTTTATGGTCTGGCTACCGACAAACTGGATACTGGCGAGCTGAAATTTACACACGTCCTGAAAGACATTCAGACCTTGAATGAAGAGGCCTTTCGCGGCACATACGATGTCACCGCCGTCAGCTTTCATGCCTACGCGTACATCAGTGATAAATATTTGCTGCTGCCGCACGGGGCATCGATCGGCGATAACTATGGTCCGGTTCTGGTTTCAGCCCGGCCGGCAAAACCTGAAAACATCTCGAAACTAAGGATCGCGGTGCCCGGTACATTAACCAGCGCCTTCCTGGCGCTGAGAATTTTCAATCCGGAATTCCCATACGAAGTTGTGCCGTTCGATAAGATTATCAACGCGGTAAAAAGTGGAGATTGCGACGCGGGCCTTTTGATTCACGAGGGACAACTCTTCTATGAATCACTCGGTCTTCACAAAGTATTGGATCTCGGTGAGTGGTGGCACGAACGCACGGGCTTGCCGTTGCCTATGGGCGGCAATGCGATCCGCCGCGAGTTGGGCCCTGAGATCATTCACCAGGTTTCCGATTGCTTGCGCAAGAGCATTAGCTTTGCGCTCGACAATCGTGAGGACGCTCTTCAGTACGCAATGCAGTTTGCCCGCGACATGGATACTTCGCTCGCTGATCGCTTCGTTGCAATGTGGGTCAACAATCTAACTCTTGATTACACCGAACGAGGTCGCGAAGGGGTGCGCAGGTTTCTGACTGAAGGATTTGAGCGGGGGATAATCCCGAACCGTCCGAACATCGAATTCGCGAGTTGAGCTGGAATGGCAGCTGGGGTGCGCGCGGCGGAGAGTAGCCACCCCGCCCAGAAGGGGTGACTCCCGCCGCGCACATCATCGGTTCAAGGCTGGCGATCAGGCTCCTCCCAAAGCTTGACCTAAACGTCTTTCTCCCATGCAGCAACGCGGCCGCTCAGCGTTGCCTATGCGCCTTCGCGCTATTGAGGTCCATGGAAATTTCGACGTTGCCACGTCCCGACGTGAGGACTTTACAATCACTCGGAAGGTCCGATCATGAGTCGCCGGACCGAATCTTTTTCAAACTGCCTGGAGTCTTCAAAAAGCGCCTGAATTCGCCTGCGATGCTGGGTAGAAATCGATTAACTAATTCTGCCGGGAGCACATTACATCACTTGCATGAAATTTTGCAACAGAAAACCAACAAAGTCCGAAGAGGTCGTCTAGCGCTTAGAAGCAGGTGGCAACAGGACTTTATTCCAGGGCATCTGAGCAGGGTAATTCTGGATTGCTCTGTCTTGGTTCTCACTCAAGGATTTATAGAAAATGCATAGAAAATCCCAGGTAAACGCCCTTAAGCTTATTCCTGTTCTAACTGGCCTATTTCTTTTGGCATTGCCGACGTTCGGCCAGGCATTGTCTAACTCTGCCGATCTTCCGCCAGCAGAAGTGGACCGCATAATCAATACCTTCACGGCCAAGGAAAGTCATTTTCGTAAGGCCCTTAACGATTACGCATTCAAGCGTGATGCCGTGTTGCAAAGTCTGGGAAGTGGCGGTCAGATAACCGGTGAATATCACCGCGTTTCTTATTTCACGTTCGACGATTCTGGTAACCGTTTCGAAAAAATCAGCTACTTTCCGATGCCATCGTTCGGCGGCTCCGTCACTCAGGAAGATCTTGAGGACCTTGGTGGAATCCAACCTTTTGCGTTGGAGCCTTCGAAGATCCCCCAATATGACTTTAAATATATGGGCAAAGAAAAGATTGACGAACTAAATCTCTACGTGTTCGATGTCAGTCCGAAAGTAATGCCTGACGCGAAAAAGACTAAGGAGCGATTTTTTAAGGGTCGCGTTTGGGTCGAAGATCACGACTTTCAGATTGTGAAGACTAAGGGAAAAGGCGTTCCGGAAACAAAGAACAATAAATTTCCTACCGTTGAAACTTACCGCGAACAGATCGATGGACGTTATTGGTTTCCGACTTATTCTTATGCTGATGAAGAGTTGATTTTCGACAGCGGCGAATCGCTGCATGTTCGCATGCGAGTTCGCTATTCGGATTTTGTAAAGGCGAGCGCCAAGGTGAAAATAATTGAGATTGAGAATCCCGACGCGCCCACGAAAGAAACTAAACCTGTTACGCCGCCGCCGCCGCCGCCGCCGCCGCGCAAACCCTAGTGCGTAGCGGCAGCTTAACTGGAAAATCCCAATTCGGCGCCAATCATGGCGTGCACGCGTTGAAGCAGCTGCTTGACCTCGTCATCGCTGGAAACGCCGGCAGTCGATACTGGCGGCAGTATTACCATTTCGATCGTTCCTGATCTCGCTTCACCGGTTCCCTTGCCCATCAAGTAATCCGTATTTTTCATTGCGATCGGCACGATCGGCACACCTGCCTGCGCAGCCATGTAGAACGCGCCTTTCTTAAAGGGAAGAAAGTCGCCTGGCCGAGCGCGAGTACCCTCCGCGAAAACACCGAACGATCTGCCGGAACGAATGCGCGCCGTGGCCGCTTCAGTGGTCTGCAGTGCGCGCTCGCGATTAGAGCGATCGATAGCCATGACGTTTACATAACCCATACCGTAGCCAAGAATCGGCACCTTCAGTAATTCTTTTTTTGCCAGCACTCCGAGGCGCGGCCCGGCGTAAGCAAAAAGAGTGGCGGTATCCAAATACGAACGATGATTCGAGATGAAGACGTAAGTTTGATTTGGATCAACATATTCACTTCCGGTCACGCGCACCTTCATGCCACTCAAACGAAGCCAGTTGCGCGCACCAAAAAGCGCCCAGGGGTAAACGAGTTCATGATTACGCGTCAACCAGGCCACTAACAGCACTGGCGGAGCAAAGATGAGCAGGAGCGCCGCCGCTACGAATAGTGACCACCAGTAATGTAGGCGTCGAAGAATGGGCATCTAGCGGATATCGATTCCGAGCGGCAGATAATCGCACACTTTCGCTTTTTCCGGGCGACCGAAGGTAGTTAAAGATTGCGTCTAGATAATTGCGGTTTCCATGAGTGACTCTCCGCCTTGCTTCGGCCGCATCAGTAGCGTTATCTTTGCGTCGTCCTAATCTCTCCTCCGGCCCGCATCCACGGGGCCAACATTCGAAGCATCTAATCCGGTCACTGCGCATCCAAGTCAGGTGGCACGGCCACGCGCTAGCATCGAATCAGGAGTCCAGCATGAAGAGAATTTCGCTATCCTTACTTTTTGTCTCGGTTTTTGCGGTTTTTGCGGCAAGTCTAACTGCGCAAACGCGAGCGCGCCGGGTTGGCGCAACCTCAACCTCAACGGGTAGCAGCGCCCCGACCACTTCGCGCCCTCCGGTCCTCGGGGGCGCAAACCGTACTAATAACTCGCAACAGTCTGCGCAGACTTCAACAGCCGAAGGACCGGAAGAAGTTGAGGCGGGCGACGTTATCAAGGTGAATACTACGCTGGTGACACTGCCCGTCAGCGTGATGGATCGCGACGGACGATACGTTCCAAACCTGCGCAAAGAAGATTTTCGACTTTGGGAAGATGGTGTGGAGCAGCAGGTCGCGTTTTTCTCGTCTGTTGATAAGCCTTTTTCCGTTGTGCTGATGTTGGACACCAGTGGTTCGACTCGTTTTCGTCTCGAGGAAATTCAGGATGCAGCGATCGCGTTCACAAACCAACTGCGGCCGGACGATCGCGTGATGATCGTCTCGTTTGATGATCAGATACGCGTGCTGTCTGAATTTACCAGTGACCGGGGTCGCTTGCGCGATGCCATCCGTCGCACCCGCCCGGGCGACGGCACCAAGCTTTATGAGGCGGTCGACATGGTCATGAACCAGAAATTGAACAGTGTTTCCGGTCGCAAAGCGATTGTGCTTTTCACTGACGGCGTTGACACCACCAGTCGCCATGCCACTTATGCCAGCAACGTCCGCGACGCAGAAGAGTTGGATGCGCTGATCTATCCGGTGCAATTCGACACTTACATGGACATGAGCGGCGGAAACGGCGGCGGCGGGTGGCCCGGATCAGGCCGAATGCCGAGCTCGCCCGTGGGTGTGCTAATTCAAATCCTTGGCGGCATCAATCGCGGTGGCCGCGGCCCAATAAACGGCGGCGGTGGGCCGGGAACAAGCAGGCACGACTATGAGGTTGCCAATCGCTACCTGCATGATCTGGCTGATAAGACAGGAGCGCGGACTTATCAGGCCGACTCAACGCAAAATTTGAGTAGCGCTTTCGGCAACGTCGCCGAGGAATTGCGGCGTCAGTACAGTTTGGGTTACTACCCGACGCGGCAGGCGCAGGCAGGCGAGCGACGACAGATCAGAGTGCGCGTTAATCAACCCAGTCTGGCCGTACGCACGCGCGACAGTTATATATTCAATCCTTCGGGCACCGTAGACAATACCGCGCAAAGAACGGCGCCTGTGCTGCAAAGAAAATTTGCGGATGAGGGACCAGCCAATTTGGCAAATCGTTAAGTTCTGCGAAACACTACTGGCGGAATTATTTTAGGGCGGGAAGCGTGACAGTGAAAACTGCACCATTCCCGCCCTCGCGGTTTTTGGCTTCGACGTGTCCGCCGTGCAGCTCGGCGAGGTGCCTCACGATCGCGAGGCCAAGTCCAAGTCCACCGTGCTTTCTTGTGGTGCCGCTTTCAGCCTGCGTAAATCGCTCAAACGCGTGCGGTAGAAACTCCGGCTTTATCCCCGGGCCAGTATCGGCAATCATCAACTTTGCAAGCGAATTTTCTTTTAACAACGAGATCTCGACTACGCCTCCGTCAGGAGTAAACTTTACGGCGTTGGAAAGCAGGTTCCAGGCGACTTGCTGCAAACGGTTGGCATCGCCATTAACAATCAACCCAGCTGACTTGTTATTTGTAATTATTTTTATTTCTTTCGCCTCGGCCGCCGGACGAACGACATCGATTGCAGCATTGACAACATTCAATAGATCGGTTGGCAAGTAGGTTAGGTGCAACTTGCCGGTGATGATTCGCGAAACGTCGAGCAGGTCGTTGACAATCTGGGCTTGTGACCAGGCATTCCGTTCAATGGCTTCAAAGGCATGCGCTGAGGTGTTTTGATCCAACTGGCCCGAACGCAGCAAGCGCGACCAACCAACGATCGCATTCAGCGGAGTTCGCAGCTCATGAGAAGTGTTGGCGAGAAATTCATCCTTGAGCCGGTTGGCTTCTTCGGCTTGCGCTCGGGCTTGGCGCTCGCGGAGTAGCAATTCACTGCGTTCCTTTTCTAAGTTGATCGCCCGCGTTACATCCATGGTTACGCCTCGCATGCCAACGGCTTCGCCTTTCTCATCACAGACAACTACTGAATACGCATCTACCCAAACCTCTCGTCCGTCTTTGGTGAGCCAACGAAAGCGACTGATGCCGCCTTTATGGCTGGCAAACTTTTGAGCAGCTTCGGCCGCCGCGCGTTCCTTGTCCTCGGGATGAACGATGGTCAGCCAGAAGTTTGGCGTCGAGAGCCACTCATGCTGGCTGTAGCCCAGCATCTCTTCGACGTAACCACTGACAAAGTTGATGCGTTGATTTGCCGTGTCCGGCTGTCCCCAGGCTTCCCAGACTACGCCCGGAACATGGGCCACGATGTCTGCGACTCGCTCGCGCTCCAGCTCCATCTCCGCACGCAAACTCAGTTTTTCTTCTTCGGCTTTCTTTCGTTCTGTCGTCGCCGCATGAAGTGCCAGCGCCATCAACGTGCTGGCGCCTACAAAAAGTAGCAGCAGCAAAACAGATTCGTTTGCGGAAGCTTGAATGAATGGCCCATAGCCTCGCGAAGTGCCCCACACCGCAACGCCGGTCAGAAGCAATATTGCCGAGCATAGCAAACGCTGATCGAAGCGCAGCGCGGCCCAAACAAGAAACGGCAGGCACAAGTGTTCTATCGGGTAGTCCTGCTGTCGGCCCAGTATCCAGCCGGAGAAAATACTCATCGAAACGACGAACAGAAGAGCGAGAAGCAGACTGCCTTCAACAAGAACTCTTAAACGATTGCTGAACGCAGCTCGTGAGGTCCAGGAAATCAGAAACGGAGCGACCACCAGCGCGCCAAAGCCGTCGCCTAACCACCAAGTCAGCCATAGGCCAGTGAAGTTGGACCAGAGCGCCGCGCCCCCCAAACACAAGCTCAAGGTTCCAATCGTCGCACTTACCGCGGGACTTAACACCACAGCGAACAGGACGAACTGCAACACTCCCGCAACCGAGGCGAACATTCTATGCGGAGGCTCTATGCGCCGGAGTAAATACCAGGCTGTTAAGGCTTCCAGCGTATTTCCGAAGGCGATGCCGGAAGCCGTGGCAGGGGAAACGTGAGTGAGCAGATTTGCGCCAAAGGCGCCAAGCAAGATGGCGGGCCAGAATTTTCTACCGAGAACAAGTAATGCCGCTATCGCGACACCAGTTGGAGGCCAAACAGGAGAGACGTTTGTGTGCACCGAGGCCAGGCTCAGGCCGAATTCAGCAGCGGCGAAATAGACCAGTGCGACAACAAGCGCAAGCAGGGCGTTCTGCGCGGTTGTAAGTTTTAGGCGGGTCAAGATTTAGTTAGCCGAAGGATCGGATTCGGGGGAATCAAACCATGGGGGCGATGATTATAGCCGAGCCAGCCGTCCCTTCTCAACGGGTAAGATCCGAAGCGTTCGCTAAGGACAAATCAAATCCAGCAGACTTGCTGGCCGGCCCTTGCTTGGAAAAACGCAAGAGACATTTATTCCCGGCGATGTTTGGTCCTGAGGCTTAGGCACGAGAGCAGCGGCGTCCACAGCAAGTCTGTACTTAAGCGGCTACAAACGGGTTGTATTGGTCTGAACCTAATAACCGAAAGCACTCTACGCAAAATTTCTGAATTTGGTGTTTCTGAATTTGGTGTGTTTCTGAATTTGGTGTTGCAAGCGCATCGCTCAAGCTGTATAAAGTCGGCCAACTGGGTGATGGCTGGATGCCTCACCCCGGTATAGCTAATTGAGTCTTTGGATTCTTGGCTATGCGAGAGAGCGGCGGCGGGGTGAGGACGTTGCCGCTCTATTTTTTTGTTGGGGCCGTTCGCCCTGAGCGAAGCTCATTTTGCCTTACCACTCAAGCTTTTCTTCAGCACGGCGACCAGGTCGATTACTTTGGCTGGTTCTCGCTCTTCCGTCTCCACTTCGACGACGTTGCTGCGCTTTTTCTCTTTCTTCTTAACGAGTTTAAGCAACGCTTCGGCCTGTTCGTCCTGAAGCTTCGCGCCGGCAAACTCCTTTTTCGATTTACTGCTTATTAGTTTCTCAAACTTCCGCACACTCGCCGCCGGAACTTTTTTCTTTTTCGGCAGGCCAAGATCTTCCGGAGAACGAAGCTCGTCCACAAAGCGCATTGTTTCAGCTCGTAAAATTCCATGATCGGAAAAAATTGCGACCAGGTATTCTTTGCCGCGCATGACAAACGTGGCCAGGCCAGCCAATCCGTTTTTTGCCATTGTCTCGGCAAGCAGTTTATATGCTTTTTCGGAACCGCTTTCGGGAGTCAAGAAATAGCCGCGTTCAAAGTGGACGGGCGGAATGGAATCTTCTTTGACAAAGCGCGTCAGATCGATGTCGCGAGTCTTCTCAGGTGCAAGCCGCTCCAACTCCTCATCCGTGACTACGACGTATTTTCCTTTTTTGATTTCATAACCGCGCACCAGCTCGTCCGCATCAAGATCTTTCTCTGTTTTTTGTGAATAGTAACGACGCTCCAGCGGCGCGCCTTCGTCGGAAAGCATGCGCAGCGACGGGCGGCTCGACTTGTTTGCGGGAAACAAATTCACCGGCACGCTAACGAGCCCGAAGGTAAGTGTGCCCGACCAAAATGGTCGAACCCTTGCCGGCTCGTCAGTAGACTCGACTCTTTTCGTTGCTTTCTTAGGCAGCGCGTTTCTCCTTCTTTAGCGACTCCAGGCTCCTGGCAAGCACGCTGTCGAGCGAGGTCGTCTTGCGCTTTGTTTTCACGGCCCGCAGCTTCGGCGCATGGCCCTTCGCTTTGCGCTCGATGAACTCCATCACCCGCTTGCGATATTTGTCTTCAAACTCCGCGGCGTTGAACTCGCCCTCGAGCATGCCAACAAGCTGCTTCGCCATGTCTAGTTCCTTCGCTGAAGGCGCGCGGCCTGTGGGCTTTGGCAATTCGCGCGCGGAGATAACTTCCGCCGCATTTCTCAACGTGCAAAGAACAAGGTAACCATCCTGCGAGCGCAGTGCGCCAATGTATGACTTGTTGCGCATCACCCAGCGCGCAATCCCCTCACGCCCGCTCTTCTCCAGCGCTTCCGCCAGCGCAAAGTAATCCTGCCCGTCGCCGTCTGGTCCAAGGTAGTACGGCCTTTCATACCATTGCTGATTGATCGATTCCCGCGGCACGAATTCCGTCACTTCGATTTCGCGCGAGGGCTTCGGCTCCAGACCTTGCAAGTCGTCATCGGTTAGAATGACAAACTTGCCCGGCTCGACCTCGTAGCCTTTTTGAATCTCTTTATTGGCGACTTCCTCGCCTGAATCGGGACTTACCATGTGCTGTTTCACTCGCATCAGGTGCCTGTCGTCCAGGATATGAAACCGCACGGTTCGATCGACAACCGCTGAATACAGCTTCACGGGAATTTTGGTAGAACCAATTTTCAGCTCGCCTTTCCAAATTGCGCGTCCTGCCATAACTTAAGCAACCCCGATCTCGGATTCATTACTGCAAGTCGGGCAAGAAATATGCACCGTCGTGGTTTCCGCCACACACACAGGACAAAGTGGTCCATCACAATCAAAGCAGCGATACTCCGTCTCGTATAAATACAGGTGATTGCATGCCGGACAGACCTCTGTACCAACTTCCAGCCACCAGGGCGGTTCGCGGCGCGACTTTGGCATACAGAAAAAGTTGAGGCAGTTTCAGTTCCACAACAGAAGCAGACTAGCTCGTGGAAGGGACTGGCCAAAGACGTTTCAGCAGCAGATCGAGAAGCCACAAACAAGATCCCACCAGCAAACTCAGAACCAGCCAGAATTTCCAATAACTGGTGAAGATCCCTTCCCAGCCTTCCTGGATCCGTTGCGAGAGATTGACGTTAAACGCAATCGGGGTAAAAAGACGTGAGGCGAGTTGCACAATGAAGTACCAGAGAAAAGAATAAGCCCACGCGCCGCCGTTCATTCTTACTTTTCTGAGAACCAGAATGCCGACCGACAATCCACCCACGTGCGCCAGCGTTGAAGCTAAGACTCCATAGAATTCCGAGCCACTCGCTTTTCCCGCTATCAGCATTCCCCAGGTCGGCACAACGTAAAGACACCAGGCAACGACGCCGGGCATGCTCCAGATTACGGCAACCCGGATCAGCAGCGCTTGCTCGAAAAAAATTCCCAAAGCCAAAAGCAGATTCCCAATGTTACACATCCAAAGCATGTGGCCGAGCTGGTTGATCTGCCAGTAGTGAATCGCCTGTGCAAAGAAAAACATCAGCGGCAGAAATCCAAGCAAGCGAAACTGTTTGTCGGAGAGTTTGTAGATGCGCAAGTTGTTAATCGATCCGGATTCTGTTTTTTCTACCGGGAAACACTCGCCGCGGTGCGACTTTTCGTTTTAGAATACCACTTCTGTTTACACCAGCAGCAGCGCTTAAGAAAATCTGATCACGCAAGCATGCCATCACTCGAAGACTTACTGAACAAATCTATCCCGGAGCTACGGGAAGTATTCCTTGAGCGGCGGCGGCGCGTGCCCCGTGGTTTGCTTGAGGCGCTCGAGTCCGACAATCGCAACGGCGCGCACCAACTGGCAAAGCTAATCCGCAAACGCTATCGCAGCAATCGCGCTGAAGGGCAACGCCTGCACACGCTCTTGCGCTTTGAAATCGAACTCTGGGCCCGCGGCTATGGGTTGGTGGCTGGCGTAGACGAAGCGGGCATGGCGCCTTTGGCCGGGCCGGTAGTCGCCGGCGCAGTTATCCTGCCGCAGAATTACAAACTGCGCGGCCTCAACGACTCAAAGAAAATTGTCGATCAGGAAAAGCGCGGCGAGCTCGCCCTTCAGATCAAGCATGATGCCGTTTGCTGGTCGGTAGGCTTCGCTGAGGTTGAGGAAATCGATCGCATTAACATTTATCACGCCGGACTGCTGGCGATGCAGCGCGCCCTTCAGGGACTGAGCTGCCTGCCAGATTTCGTACTGGTCGATGCCCGAAAAATTCCGCAATGCCCGGCGCCACAACGCGGCATAATCCGCGGCGACGCTCTCTCCGCCACCATTGCTGCCGCTTCGATCATCGCCAAGACCACCCGCGACGCTCATATGCTGGAGCTGGATGCCCTCTACACGGGTTACGGGTTTGCCTCGCATAAAGGTTATCCAACACCTGAACACTGCCGCGCCTTAAAGGAGCTCGGCGCGTTGCCCATTCATCGTCGCAGCTTTGGCCGCGTGCGCGAAGTGCTAGGCTTGGATCCGGTTCAGACTGAACTCTTTGAAGAACAGCCTGCGCCACTGGACGCCGCCGCTGCTTCGGCCTAAACAAAATCCATCGTTCCGCAATAGTTAAAGCAATCCTTTAGCTCATCCTCGAATCAATGGCATCTCTAACCGAATACAAGAAGAAGCGAAAGTTCAATAAGACTCCCGAGCCTGGGCCGGAGAGGAAGCACACCAAGACTGGACGACTGTTTGTGGTCCAGAAGCACCGCGCGACGCAGCTTCATTACGATTTCCGCCTTGAGGCTGATGGCGTTCTAAAGTCGTGGGCAGTGCCAAAAGGACCATCGCTTGATCCGGCGGTCAAGCGACTGGCGATGCAGGTTGAAGATCATCCGGTTGACTATGCCGACTTTGAGGGAGTAATACCGGAAGGCGAATACGGCGGCGGCACAGTCATGGTTTGGGACATCGGCACCTACGAACCTGAGAATACTGACGACGTAGGCGCGGCGCTGCGCAAAGGTGAGTTAAAGTTTTCCCTTAACGGAGAAAAACTGAAAGGCTCCTGGGTGTTAGTACGTACGCGCGACCGCCAATGGTTGTTGATGAAGCACCGCGATTACTACACGACCGAGGAAGAAGTAACTGATATAGCACCTGCTTCAATTCTCACTCGGCGCACGCTCGCCGAGATCGCCGAAGACGAAGGAGGCAATGTTAAGAAGGCCGCGACCGGCGATCCGAAAAGGATTCCTCGCCGCACCGGCGTTAAGCGGAGGAAAAAGGGTGGCAAGAAAAAAGTCTGGCACAGTAAGGGGAGCTAACGTTTTTGCATTAACTGATCGTTTAGAGTCCAGGCTTTCGGTTGTCTTGCTTGTCGGCCATTCCCGGCACTTCTCACTTTCAACCAGGACAGGCAGGAATGCCTGTCCTACTTAGAGCAACCCCGCATAAGACAGTTCACCATTAATAATTCGCGCCGCGCTTGTAAATGGATGCGGCTCGTCATGAGTAGCATCGAGAATGTGAACTACTTCAGCGCCCCGAACCTTGAGAAAATCTGAAATCAAGCCGCGGTGGCAGCGCCACCATAAAGCCTCAGCACACATAATCGCGGCGCGGTTCACGCCGGCAATCTCCCTTAGACGTTCTATGCCCAGTTGAAACTCAGCCGTTTCCATGTGATCGGCATAGCCGCGAAATGATTGATTCTTCCAGGCCGTATTCTTTGAATCTTTGCGCGTTTGGTGCCGGCCTCCAAGTTCTGGTAGATGAAAATAAGCAATGCCGTTTTCAGGCAACGCGCTTGCAAGCTGTTGCTTGTTGAACTGTGGGTAGCGCCTTGAACCGGGGATACTTCTCACGTCTATCAGCGCTTCGATTGAGTGCGCTGCAAGGATTTGATTGAACTCTTCGGCTGATCGCGTGGAGTGGCCAATGGTCCACAGGCGAGATGTTTCTTTCGCTGCGGCGGTACTAATCTTCTCCTTCATCCCTACTCTTCAACACGGTGCGCTGCAATTCAGCTAATGTTTTCTCTCAACTGTCTGCTTGCCGACCCTTGAAGAATTACCTCAGTCTCCAGAGGCAGCGAGCAGGAATATTAAAGTGACGACTTAAAGGAAAGGTTCAAGTTTGAACCGGCCCCGCTTCGCCAAAAGTGGCCCCCACAAATCACCAAGGCGCCTCACTCTCGCAGGCACGTTGTCAATGCGAAAGTCTTCCAGGCTCACGCCGCTCTCCAGTTCTTTCCAGGTTACTGGAGTTGATACGGTCGCCTTCGGCCGTGGCCGGATCGAATAGATCGATGCCAGCGTTCGACCCCAAGCGTTCTGGTTGTAGTCGACCAGTACCCTGCCCTTTGGCCGCTTGGCAACCACGTAGACTGCCGTTATCAGCTTGGGCGCTTGTGCCGCGATCGCGTGAGAAAATTCCTTTGCGAACTTCCACACCTGCTTTTGCGTCGGCCCGCGCTGAATAGGTACGTAGATATGAATGCCCTTCGAACCGGTTGTCTTTGCGTAACCTGGCATTTTCAAAGACTCGAGTCCTTCCTTTAGTAATAGCGCTGTTTCAATTACCTTCCCGAAGTTCGCGCCGGGTACCGGATCGAGATCGAAGTGCAAATAATCGGGCCTATCGACATCATCGCAGCGCGCATACCATTGGTTAAGATCAATGCAGCCGAGATTGATTAACCACATCAATGAAGCCAGATCCTGAATCATCGGAAAGTCGATTACGTTGCCGGAAGAGTGCTCGATGTGACAGAGCTCCAGCCAATCGGGGTGCGGCTTCGGAGTACGCTTCATGAAGAAAAACTCACCCGCCGCGCCGTTGGGATAACGTTTCATCACCATCGCGCGATCGATAATGTGCGGGAGCAAAACGCCCGAGACATCGGCGTAATACTGCAACAAGTCGCGCTTTGTTATTCCTAGCGCCGGCCAAAAAAGCTTGCCCAGATTCGTCAGCTTGACGACACGCCCGTCGACATCCAGATCCAGACTCGTCTCCTTGCGCGGCAACACGAGGCGCTTCGCCGGCGCCTTGCTGCGTTTGGGCTTACTCGCCGCGCGTTCCACTCGTGCAGGATGGTAATCTCTGGTCGCAGGTTTTACCGGCATAAATGAAATGGTCCAGCTTTTTTGAAGCCGAGCGGTTGTGGGTATCGCTGTTAAGGTTTTACTTTAAGAGTAAACCGGGAGGGGGGAAACACTATTTCTTGTCTTGCGATGATTCCAGTTTGACCTGCTCAGTCTCTTTCTCAATTGCTTGCAGTGCCTTCATCAGCATTTCACGATGCGCCGCATGTACCGCCCGCGTGAGTTGTGCTTCGATCCTCACTCGTGAAAGTCGCAACGACTCAAGCCTCTGATCCTGTTGATTGGATCGATCCGACGCTTCTTTGCGCCCGGCTTCATACGCGCGGTCCTCTTCCTCGATTTGCGCCTCTACCGATTTGCTTTCCCAACCTCGTGCCATAGTTTTTGTAGGACAGGCATTCCTGCCTGTCCCCTTCTCTTTTCAAATGCTATCAAAGACGGGCGCGATCGCCTGTGGTCCGGCAAAACGCGCTTCACACTATCGTACCATCTTTGATCACTGCGTTCTTGGGAACAATGATGATACCATCGCGAATGAAGTAAGAAGCATCCGGACCATCTGCCTCGATCGCTTTGGCCTCATTCACCAATCTGACACCGCTACCGATGCGTGCATTCTTGTCGATGATTGCGCGTGTGATGATTGTATTAGCGCCCACGCCAATGCGTGGGAAGTTGCTTGTAAGATCCGTGCTCATCTCTTCGAGAGTCTGGTAATAGTCGGCGCCCATCATGTAGGCGCTGTCGAGTTGTGCGCCTTCGGCGATGCGACTACGCAAGCCGATCACTGAACGGTTGATCTTCGCACCGTTGATAATGCAGCCGTCGCTGACGATCGAATCGCGAATTTCGCAGTTATCGAATTTCGACGGCGGCAAATAACGCGCGCGCGAAAGCAACGGCGCCTCAGCATCGAAGAGATTGAACGGTGGAATCGCTGCGGTCATGTCGAGGTTGGCTTTGTAGAACGCGGCAATCGTTCCGATGTCTTCCCAGTAACCATCAAACAAAAAGCCCTGCACATTGTAACGACCAATCGCGCCAGGAATCACTTCGCGGCCAAAGTCCACGTGCTGTGTGTCTTCGGCCAGCAACTGCTCGAGCCGATCGTATTTGAAGACGTAAATGCCCATGGACGCCAGATAAGGTCGCGCGAGCGCATCGGCTGCGTTCAAACCCATCGTGGTCGTATCGACGCGCATGGCTTCGAGCGCTTCGCCTTTCGGCTTTTCACTAAACTCAACGATGCGCCCCGCGTCGTCAGTTTTCAGCAATCCAAACTCGCTCGCCGAATCGCCGGGAATCGGAATCACGGAAATGGTGATGTCGGCGTCCGTCTCGTAATGGCGCTTCAGGAAATCGCGATAGTCCATTCGATAAAGATGATCACCCGACAGAATCAAAAGCGTGTCGATGCGCCAATCGCGAATGTGCGGCAAAACCTGACGAACAGCGTCCGCAGTCCCCTGAAACCATTGGCCACTTTCGGGAGTTTGTTCCGCCGCTAAAATTTCGACAAAAGCGTTAGCAAAAGTCGAGAAGTGATAGGTCTGCGCGATATGCCGGTTGAGCGACGCCGAGTTGTACTGCGTCAACACAAAGATGCGAATAACATCGGAGTTAATGCAGTTTGAGATGGGAACATCAACCAGCCGGTACTTCCCGCCCAATGGCACGGCGGGTTTTGAACGCTGCTGCGTCAGCGGAAACAAACGCGTTCCGGCGCCGCCGCCAAGAATAACTGCAAGTAAATTGCGCTTCTCGGGCATTCGTTAACCTGCGATTTGTGGAAGTGTTAGAACTGAGAGCGAGCATAGACGCAGAGTGCAATCACTTTCAAGCCTATACTTCAGAGCTACTAGTTTCGCTGCAAATGTCCGACAAACTTAAGTTGACGCGGCGTTACGACAAGCTAAAGCTTATCGGACATCAAATTGAGAGTTTGCTGATTAGAAAGAAGCGCTGGTTAGTATTGCAGTGCCGCGCCGCCGTTGGTCCTGACACCCGCTGCTTCCTGAGCAATCTTGACGCCCACGCTGGCGCCGATGCGCGTGGCACCCGCCTCCACCATCTTGCGCGCATCGTCGAGACCTTTAACACCGCCCGAAGCTTTGACGCCAAGGTCTGCACCGACAGTGCGGCGCATCAATGCGATATCAGCCACCGTTGCGCCGCCTTTGGAAAAGCCAGTGGAAGTCTTTACAAAATCCGCGCCGGCGTTTTTTGCCGCCAGACACGCGCGTACCTTCTCGTCATCATTCAACAGCGCAGTTTCAATAATCACTTTGCAGATGACATTGTATTCATGGGCAACTTCAACTACTGAGTGAATGTCGTGCTCGACGAGGCAGTCGTCACCACTCTTCAATGCGCCCACATTGATAACCATGTCCACTTCCCTCGCGCCGTCAAAAATTGCGCGGCGCGCTTCATAAGCTTTCACATCCGCGAGCGTAGCGCCCAGTGGAAAGCCGATAACGGTGCAAACCGGCACACCGCTGCCCTGTAGATTGCAAGCCGCAGCGCGTACCCAGGTGGGATTTACACAAACGGATGCAAAGCGATAGCGCTCTGCTTCTTCACAAAGCACGCGAATGTCTTCATCGGTCGCTTCAGGCTTGAGCAAGGTGTGGTCTATCAGGCTGGCCCAGTCGCGTGCAGAGGAAGTTTCACCCAGCACCAACCCAATGCGTGCTGCTCCGGCATCGACGATGCGATGCATGCGCTCAGGGCAACGATTGAAGCACTCGGAAGTGCAGCCGCACATCTGCGCCTGCGAAAGGCCGTCGCTGTCGCCGTTAAGACGGCTAACTATGGCGTCGGTGATCTGTTCGATCAGAAGCTCAA
Source organism: Pyrinomonadaceae bacterium (assembly GCA_035601415.1). GTDB lineage: Bacteria > Acidobacteriota > Blastocatellia > Pyrinomonadales > Pyrinomonadaceae > PSRF01. The sequence goes on from DATNOG010000086.1 coordinate 19,725, forward strand.
GATCGCCGTTAGTTGGACTGTTACTGGGCATCGTTTTGGACCAATGAGGCCGCCATCTAATTGCCGGTGTCGTCGCTCAACGTGAACGAATCAAGAAACTTAGTCGCGGTTTCCTGACGAAGTCTTTTAACTTCCGCAGAGTCGTCTGGCTCGGGAGTTGTTATGAAAACAGTTTGGAAAAGTCGTCGCTTGACCCAATAAGCGCGAGCGGTTGCCGAAAAGCCACCTGGCAATTCGATCAGCCATTCTCTTCCGAAGTATTTGTTTAGGGTAATTTCCTTTTCGCTTTTTAGGGTGCCTCCACTCGACGTCAACCCGTCTTCGCGACCACGATCCAGCAGAACTTTGATAATGGCGGGATCGGTTACGTCATCAGCAAGCGTTAAATAAGACACCACATAACTCGCCAGGCTTGTCTCAAGAGCTAGCAGGTGGTTTTCCAGGTCGGGGTGACCTGCTACCGGCTGTACCTGTTCGGTGGGCTTGCCCGGCATTAAGATCGTGAACCCCGCATTGGCAGGCGCGCCATTGATCCAGGCTAATCCGACCGGGACTGCAACTGGAGAAGGCCGCGGCTGCTGGGCTGAAACGGTAGCAAAACTTAGCGCGATGAAGATTGAAAGGAGAATTGTTCTGAACATGGGAAATATTCTAACACGCGCCGCCCGCGAAGCAGGTGGAAGCACGCCTCAGTTAAGGCTTTGGCTCAAGCTTCCAGAGCAGTGCGGTGTCGTTGCGGCCGCCGGTCACCAGCGTGCGGCCATCGCCACTGAAAGCAACCGGATAACGCGCCTCATCCAACCTCGCGAGCAGCGTTCCAGTTTGCGCGTCCCAGAGCATGACACCCATGTCGTTAGTCGTTGCCAGAATCGAGCCGTCAGCATTGAAGATTACAGAAATCGTTTTGTCGCCAATGGGTGGTAGGGCGAGTTTCAGCTCGCCTGTTTCCACATTCCATAACTTCCCTGCTGTCTGTTTGTCGTTTGAAGCGGTCGCAAGCCAATGACCGTCAGGGCTGAAACTAACATCAGCGCCTTCGCTTTTAGGCAAGTTGAAAAGCAATTTACCGGTCTTAACATTCAACAGGCGAGTGTCACCATGAGAGAAAGTCGCGATTGTGCGGCCGTCGGGTGCGAACTCAAAACCCTTCATATAGCCTTCGCGGCGACCTTTCGGGGCTATTTGTCCGCGCCGTTCCCCGCTCTCAACATCCCACAGCTTCATCCCGCCCTGTTGCTCAACCGTCAACAGCGCTGTGCTGTCGGGACTAAAACTGGCTCGATAGATGCGCTCGTTATTCGTGATGTTCGTTTTGAGTCGTCCATCCGCCGCATCCCAAATCTTCGCTGACTTGTCGCCATTGATAGTGAAGATCCAGCGGCCGTCGGCGCTATATCCGGTTTGCAATAGCAGGAAATGGGGACTGCCACCAAACACCATTTTTGCGGTGTCCTTAACGCCGCTATCGCGCGTATCGTGTTTTAGCGTCATGCGCTCTTGTCCGGTTGAAACATCCGAGACAGTCACGACGTCGTCTTCGCGCTCTGAAAGTACTGAGTTCCCATTTGGGCTGAAAGGAACTGGGCCAAACTCTTCTTCGAAACTAATACCGGACTTGATCTTGGTTTCAAAGTTTCGCTTCCGTCCGGGCAGGGTGGCCTTCAACTTCCACGAACCGACTTCCCACAATCGCACGCTCTTGTCGAGATAGTCGCGCGTAGCGGCCGCGCGGCCGTCGGGACTGAACGCAAAGCCACTGACTTCGTCCTTACCATTTTTCAAAGTCGCCTTCAACTCTCCAGTTTCCGTGTCCCAGACTGTTATCGTGCCGCCCTTGCCGCTCATTGCCGCCAGAGCTCCATCAGGGCTGAACGTGATCAGGGCTTTGCGGCCCACGAAGCGAGATGGTCCTTTGTAATCAGGCAACTTTGCTTTTAGGGTTACAGTCAGTTTGTCCGAAGACTGAATGGAATTGGTAGCAGGCTGCTCCTGTGCGAAAGCAGCATTCGCAATAATCGTCGCGGCAAGCACCAGCGCGACAAGCGACCAGCGACAAACACAATTATTTCTCATCTTCAAATCATTATCCTTTTGTGAGTTGGAAATCAAAAGCTCGGCGAGGACTAATGCAGGTATTGTCGTTCGATGGCCTCGATCTTTGCTACGCGTTTCCGATGTCGTTCTTCCGTCATCTCGGTGGCAAGCCAGGCGCGCACGATGTCGCGCATTTGCGCGCTGTTAATTGTTTTGCTGCCAAGCGTCAAAACGTTGGCGCCATTGTGCTCGCGCGAGTTGCGCGCGACTTCTACCGAGTAACAAGCTGCGGCGCGCACGCCCGGAACTTTGTTCGCTGTCATCGCGCTGCCCACGCCGGCGCCGTCAATGACGATGCCGACGTCCGCTGTGCCTTCGGCAACGCTCTTCGCTACCGCATAAGCAAAGTCGGGATAATCCACTGCATCTTCCGAGTTGGTACCAAAATCGTGGACCTGATGGCCAAGCGAAGTCAGAAAAGCTTTCAGCTCTTCTTTCATCTTAAAGCCGCCATGATCGGCGCCGACGGCAATCAACTTTGAAGCGTCGGAACCACGCCTCGGCACGCGACGGACTATTTGGATATGCTTTTCGCTCACAATATCGGCGGCGAGCGGCGTCAGCCGTGCGCCTTCAGCTATCCGCAGCACAGATCCTTTGTCGAGGTCGCGCACATCGTCTTCAGTGATGACGGTTTTTGACGATTCATCGGCGGTTACCGTTGATGAAGAAGAAGGAGCGGGGGCGGTGTCGATGAAACGGCTGGAAGTGGATGACGAACCGGACGCGGCATCGTTAGGAATGGCTTTGTCGAGCACATCACGAACCAGGGCCCTGATGCGATCGCGTGTGGTGTTGTCGTCCATAAGGTTGAAAAGCAAACAGCGAACAGTTAACAGCAAACAGCCAGAAAAGGCTTCGTTTTATTTCTGCTGTTCACTGTTTGCTGCTTACTGTTTGCTACCCAAGAGATTCATCACGCAGATCGAGCAGCCGGCCGGCGCATGCAACAACTTTACTTGCCTGCAGTCTGAAGTCGATCCGGCCAACATAGATGCCGCTCCTGCCGACTTGAAAGATGATCGTGTCTTTGCCAGAAGGTTGTTTGGTCAGCACCGGCTTTTGCATGAAGGTGTGCGTGTGGCCGCTGGCAATAAAGTCGATGCCATCAACTTGCGATGCCACCTGCGTGTCGCCAATTTCGCCTTCTTTAGCATTTGGATAATAGCCGAGGTGTGACATGCCAATGACGAGCTTGCAATGTTCGCGCTGACGCAAAATTTCAACCACATCTCTTGACGCTTTAATCGGATCCATATACTTCACGCCCTTGAAATTTTCTGGCGTGATCAGATTGTCCGGACTAATTCCCAGCCCAAAGAGTCCAACGCGCACTCCGCCCAGGGTTCGCACTACGTAACGCTTAATTCGCGGCGCCAGCGGCGTGTCATGCAGGTCGTAGTTGCTGGATACAAAATCGAAGTTGGCAAACTTCATGGCCGCAACCAACGCGTCCACGCCGTTATCAAAATCGTGATTGCCCAGTGTAGCCACGTCGTAGCCGATTAGAGACATCGACTTGTATTCAACTTCGCCTTTATAAAAATTGAAGTAAGGCGTGCCCTGGAAAACGTCGCCCGCATCGATCATCAGCGTGTTTGGATTTTCCTTGCGCACGCGCTTGACCAGCGTAGCGCGGCGCGCGACTCCGCCTTTTCCGCCATACAGCTTGTCATTGTCCGGCAAGGGATCGATCTGCGAATGAGTGTCGTTAGTGTGCAGGATCGTGATCAGAGTCTCGCCAGCCGACACGTCAAGCAGTGGCGACGAAATGGCAGACCACACGGAGCTCGAAAACAACTGTGCCCGCGACTGAGGCAGAGCAAGCGCGGCTCCGCCGGCGATTGAAGCTTTCAGGAATCTGCGCCTGGTAATCATTGCGGTTGCTCCGGCGTTGCCGAACTTGCTTTGTCGAAAACGAAACGGCCATCGAGAGTGGGACGTATTTCGCGTCCCGCCGCTGTTTCCGATTTCAGGTAATTAATCATCGCGTCGCGAATCGTAAGCCCAATGGGTTTGATTGTTTTTGCCGTGCGCAAAATCGAGTAGTCCCCTTCTGTTGCCGAGGGTTTTGTCGAGCGACGATTCATCAAGTAATCGATGCTAACCACCGTGTAGATCGCTTTCGGATCGATTTCTTTTTGCTGCCCATCAATCAGCAACCGCACCGTTTCAAGTTCCGGCGTCTTGTCGCTGCTGGTTCGATACCTGATGCGTGCGCCGGACTCCGCATCCCGGTGAGAAACCACGACGCGCAACAGATCCAAAACCTGCGCTCCGGTAAGATCGACTGCAACCAGTGCGTTTTCAAACGGCAGGAGTTCGAAAATGTCCCGTTCGCTGAGCTCGCCTTCAGCCATGACACTCTTGCGCAGGCCGCCGCCGTTGGTTACAGCAAGCACAACCCGCTTGCCAAGTCGTCGGCTGGCCTCTGCGCGCATGCCGTCGGTCACGAAGTTTCCCAAAGAGCCGGAGCCGATGCCGCCTTTCCGCAACTCGCCTTTGAGTTTGCCGATCTTCACATCCAGGGCCCGCACTTTTGGCGCGTAGACTTCCAGCATTTTGTCGACGGCTTTATCGTCGGGAATGCTCGAATCAACTACCGTTTCGTCTACGCGTGCGTGAACATCCGGCGGCGTGGGCGTCGGCGCGGGACGGGTAGCCACTTGCGCGCTAACAGAATGCCCGCTCAAAGCTTGCACCGAGAGCAAAAGCACGCAACTAATTAACGCAATTTTGACTCGTTTCACGCAGATAGTTCCTTTTCGAAGAAGCAAAAAAATAACACGCCAACATTCTGGACTTGATTGACCTGTGCGGAGAGCTTCAATAGTATGTCGCACCATAAGCCAGATAGGCAAACGAGATTTCTTTCAACGCGCTTTCAATCATAATTCTTATTGCAGGAGATGACTGACTTGGTCACACCTTCCGTGCACATGACTTCAGAGTTTACTAATCCGAATCTCGACGTGCTGTTTTCCGAGGAAACGATCCGCGCGCGCATCAAGGAGCTCGGCGCCCAAATCACTCGCGATTATGCCGGACTCAATCCATTGCTCATTGGCGTCCTCAAAGGCGCCTGCTTCTTTCTGAGCGATCTGCTGCGCACCATTGATACGCGTTTGAGTATCGAGTTCATGGCGATATCAAGTTACGGTTCTTCAACGCGAACTTCCGGCGAAGTGCGCATCATGAAGGACCTCGATGTGCCAATTGAAGGGCGACACATCCTGGTGGTTGAAGACATCGTCGACACCGGATTGACACTCAGCTATCTAATGGCCAACCTCGAGTCGCGCGGTGCGGCAAGTGTAAAACTCGCAGCTCTGCTTGATAAGGCTGAGCGGCGAGAAAGGCCTGTGAAGATAGATTATCTCGGCTTTCAGATTCCCGACCACTTCGTTGTCGGTTACGGATTAGATTTCGCCGAACGCTATCGCAACCTGCCGTTCATCGCGGTCTTGAAAAATCCCGAGTTGTCGTAAAAGCGGCTTTGTCTGCAAATTTTTGGAATGTATTTGCATCAGTAGGGGCACGGTATGCCGTGCCCCTACCTACTGTTTGGAGGTTTCCTGAATGAAAAGGCATCTATTCATTTCTTCCGCTCTCATGATCTTTTTCTATGCTGCGCAAGCCTTTGCCCAGGACTTTTCCAAAGTTGAGATCAAAACGATCAAGGTCGCGGGAAACATCTACATGCTGCAAGGCGCGGGCGGAAATATCGGCGTGTCGGTCGGCCCAGATGGAATTTTGATTGTTGACGACCAGTACGCACCGCTGGCAGATAAGATCAAAGTTGCTCTAAAAAATCTGGGTGACGGAAAACTGAAATTTATTCTAAACACTCACTACCATGGCGATCACACCGGCAGCAATCCAATCTTCGGACCAGACGCGCCGATCATCTCGCAGACAAACGCCCGCAAACGGCTGACCGCCGAGCAGCAGTCGAAATTTTTTGGTTGGAAATTTCCGCCAATGGCAAAAGCGGGGCTGCCGGTGATCACGTTCGATCAATCCGTGTCGGTCTTCTTCAACGGCGAAGAGATCAAGGTGATCCACTTTCCCCACGGCCACACCGACGGCGATTGCGTGGTTTTCTTTCCCACTTCAAACGTCGTGCACATGGGTGATGACTTCTTTCAGGGCAGATTTCCGGTGGTCGATCTTGAGAACGGCGGCGACGTGGAAGGAATGGCAAAAAACGTTGGCGAGATCAGCAGCAAACTTCCGGCAGACGTGAAGATTATCCCCGGTCACGGCGCGTTGTCGGACCTCGACGGCCTGAAAGCTTTTCATCGTATGCTGGTGGAGACGACTGAGATTGTGCGCAAGAAAATGAAGGCCCACAAAACACTGGCTCAAATCAAAGCTGAGGGCTTGCCTGAAGAGTGGAAACCCTGGGGCGCAGGTTATATCAAAACCGAAATGTGGATTGAACTTGTCTACACCAGCCTGTCAGCTAACCAAGAGCACTGAAATCAGTCTCAACATAAACCACCCAACCATTAGTTCTGTCGTATTTAGTAGCTTTGCAAAAAGTCCGATCGTGGTCGCCGCGGAGCGTTCTCATTAACACCGTGGCTTCAGCCCGGTGACCAACGCTGACCATGAACGATCCAACCGTTTCAACGGTTTCCTGCACCTATGTAAACCGTTAAAACAGTTAAAGAAAATTTCGAAGACCTCTTTATCACCGGGCTAAAGCCACGGTGCTAATAAGAGCGCTTCGCGTGATGAGTGTTATGCTAATGCTGTGACCGGCCGCATTGTTAGAACGTCATTCCGTAGTAAGCGAACAACGCATTCTTGCCGCGGCCGTGGTTGGCGATTAAATAGCCAAGAGATAAGGAACCGTCGCGCGGCATTGTAAATGAGATGCCCGGAGACACGTATCCAAACCTGTTGTCGCCGCTGAACCAATCAACGATGAACTCAACGTTGTCTACGACAGGTTGTTCGTACGCGACGATTGCGCCTGCTTTGGTTTTCTCATCGCGGGCATTTAGCGGCGCATAACCACCGCCGGTGAATCGTGGCCCATGGTCCCCTTTTAACTGTTTGCTTGCGACCCCGTAACATTGCGCAATCATGCGTGTCCCGGAACGATGCGTGAGCGGGATGTAACCAATGCAACCGATCGCCGCTGCAATTCCATTTCGTTCGTTGTTGTAAAACTGCCACTTCGCGTTTGGCTGCAACTCTATTGGCTGGCCACCACTCGGTACATGCGTGAACGACACGTTTGCGCCGACCTCAATATTTCCCCCCACACCGATCACGGTGCGCGGAATATAGTTTTCAAACGAGTTGTTACCACGCTCCCAGGCGTAGTTTGTAATGAAGTCCATTTCCAGATAGACCTTTTTTGCCGCGACTACATCCGTTGATGGGACATTCATGAGCGTTGATTGCGCGTCAGCGTCAATCGTCAGGGCAAACAGGAAGAGCAAAGCCAGCAGCGGCAGGGTGGGTTTTCGAATATTCATGGCAACCTCAATTTTCCCTGAACTTCCTGGGCGGTGAAATAAACTGCGGAATTGGGCCTAGATAATGCAGAAAATGTCGCCGCCGTTCAAGCCCAATTCCGGTGCGTTCCGCTCAAGGATCGATTGTTGACGAAGAATGCAGTCGCTTTCTCTCGCAAGCCAGGGAAGGAAACCGTGGACTTCCGCGGGCCAGGTCATGACTTTTCTATTACTTTTTCAGAAAACCCACCAAGTGGGCAGACAGGGCTGCTTCCCTGGGTCTAGACTATTGCCCAAATGCCCAGACCAATTTGGTGTCACCCAAAGATATCGGCAACTTGAGAGAGCTTAAAGACACTTCTATCATCCTTGTGAAACGGCCCGGGATGTACGCGAAGGTTTGTTGTCGCGCGAAGGGGACCGGCAGAAGCCTCGAGCGGTTTGAATTTTCAATTGGATTCAACAAGAAAGGAAAAAATCATGGCAGGCTTTATCGATCGGAGTCAGTGGGGAATTTTTTTGGACGAGTTCAGCAAGCGAAACCAGCTGCGACCAACTCGCCTTGAGGTTGTGGGTGACATTGGCGCACAGGAACAAGGAGCATTTCTTCCGTTCGTGGGCGTCAGTGTGGACACCAAAGGCAGCGGAAGTATTGACATCGCCCTCGGCGGTGAAACCGCGGCAGAGGAGAGACAGTTGACGCATCACATCAGCAATGTGGAGCGCATCGCGCCTCTAATTGGTACCACGGGCGTTGAAGAGGGATTAGGAATTGAAGATCGAGATGGTGTCAAAACCTTACTTTCGTTTGCCGCACTACGCGAGATCGAGGCCCACGCGGCGGGACAGCAATAAGAAAGTCTGAACGTTCAGAATCAGGCTGGGTTCTTTGCCTGTGCCGAACTCTCACGCGAGATTTCCGCCAGGAAACTTTTCCCCGAGACGAGCTTTAAACCGAAATTCCCGGCAATTGTCTGACCAATATCCGCAAGCGAGTCGCGCGTACCGAGATTGATGCCCGGCTTCGCGCTCTTTCCATAGACCAGCAGCGGCGCGTACTCGCGGGTGTGGTCGCTGCCGGGAAAAGTCGGATCGTTGCCATGGTCCGCGGTGATGATCATCAGATCGTCGTCCCGCATGGCAGCTTCGATAGCTGGCAACGCCGAATCAAAATGTTCCAGGGCGCGTGCATAACCTTCCGTGTCGCGCCGATGGCCGTAGAGCATGTCGAAATCCACCAGGTTGGAAAAAATCAGCCCGCGCGTTTTCTGACCGAGCGCGAAAATTGTTTGATCAATAGCTTGCTGGTTGTTCTTTGCTACCAGATCCTGCGTCACGCCCAGCGAATCATAGATCGAGGCAATCTTGCCAATGCAGACTACGTCAAAGTCTTCATCTTTTAGTGCGGGTAGCAGATTTTGCCGCGGCGGCGGAACCGCATAGTCGTGCCGGTTTTCAGTGCGATAGAAAAAACCGGTCTGGCCCAGGAAAGGCCGCGCAATGATTCGTCCAACCTTGTGTTCGCCGTCGAGTATGCGCCGCGCGATCTCGCAAATCTCATAAAGGCGATCGAGCGGCACGACTTCTTCATGCGCAGCAATTTGAAAAACCGAGTCGGCGGAAGTGTAGACAATCGGCTTGCCGGTTTTGACGTGTTCGTCGCCGAGCTGCTTGATGATTTCAGTTCCCGAAGCAGGAACGTTCCCAAGAATTCCCGGCACGCCAGTTTCGCTTATAAAGCGATCCAGGATCGATTTTGGAAACCCGTCGGGATAAGTGGGAAAGGCCTCTTTGAGAATGATGCCTGCCATTTCCCAATGGCCCGTGGTCGTGTCTTTTCCATTGGAACGTAAGGCACACTTGCCAAATGAACCAGCCAGATGGGTCAAGGGCGGAACATTCACCAGCGGACGCACGTTGCCGAGTCCGTAGCGCTGAAGATTAGGCAGCCGCACTTCGCGCGATTCCAGTATGTGGCCAAATGTATCGGAGCCGGCGTCGCCCCATTCCGGCGCGTCAGGCATCGCGCCGATGCCGGCGCCATCAAGAACGATTAACGCAATTCGGTTGAATGAATGTTTGGTTGACATGACTGACTCAGAAAGAACATTTTCCATTTACCATTTTAGATTTTTCATTTTCCATTTCTCGGATTGCGAACGGTCTTTAGCGAAGCTGTAAAGATCCTGCACAATTCTGTGTTCTCTCTTATAATGTCTCTAATTAATTCTTTCCTCAGCAGTTGACTGCGCTCAATGATTCTCAGCCATATCGATGTCTCGTTCAACTCCTTAAGAACAATTCCCATTTTGTGAATGAAGTCCGCGTGACTTTCAGCACCTCTTGCTTCACCATAATTCGGCGCAGGCGAAGTTCCTGATCTCATGATCTGACCGGCAATATGCTTTCCAGCAGGTGTCTTCGGTTAGTTCGCGGAGAGGATCACTATTCGGACGGCAAAATCAATCAAGCGTTCCTCAAGTTTATCCGCTCGAAGTTGCGAACCCGTTCGGCCTTCGACGTTTTCCATATGCCATTTTCATAGTGAATCGGACCTAAATGGCAAATGAAAAATCTAAAATGGTAAATGGAAAATATGCTTGTTTTCTGGCATCGGTGTCTTGAAGCGCTACCCCTTAGGAGCGTAGTATCCTTCTCTGGCCCTGACCAAAGCTTTATCTGGCACACCACGCAGCTCCACGCGAATCGCGCGAAATTTTCCATCGCGGTTCTTATTCGTCGGGTAGTAGCCCAAGCTGTATTGCGTCCCGATTTCGGTGGCCACACGAGCAAACGCAGCGCGCGCATCCTGAAGACTATTGGCGATGAAGTTTCTGCCGCCACTGTCTTTAGCCAGATCGTTCATCTCCTGGCGCGCCAGATTGTAAAGATCGCGGCTGATCTGCATTCGCTCAAACGGTCCCATTCCACAAAAATCCATAAAGTCTTCAGCCTTTGCGCGCGGGTAAAAAATGAGGCGATACCGCTGTAGTTGTTTCGCTGAAAGCGACAGACGGCCGTCGTCTTCACAGTCTTTGAGTAAGCGATCCTCGACAAAGTCTTCGGTGTTGACTTGAATGAAGTAAGAAGCGAGCCCAGCACGCAGCAATGCGGAACGCACTGACGCGAAATCCGAGTCGCTGGTTGAATCGACGCCGTCCGTTAGCGCCACGATGGCACGGCGGCCGCGCATTTCCTCGGTTGGCTTTTCGCGAAAAACGTCCGACGCAATTTTCCCTAACGCATCGTAAAAAGGTGTGCCATTACTCGTTCCCAAATTCTCAAGGGCTTTGCTGAGCGTCTTGCGATCGTCCGTAAGTCTGGTGAGCACGTCAACTTTCGCCAATACCGACTGTCCCTGTCGCGCGGTATTGAAGCCAACCATCGCAACGCGATCGCCGGGACGCAGTGCCGCAATGAAAGCGTTTGCTGCCTGGCGTATCAGCGCAACGTCGGCGCGCGTCGAACCGGACGTGTCCAATAACAGCGCGATTTCAAACGGAACATCAGTAGTGGCGAAGTTTGCGATTTTCTGTGGCTGGCCGTTTTCGTAGACAAGAAAATTTTCTTCGCGCAATCCTGCCACCGGACGGCCACCGCTATTCGTTACCACTGCCGGGACTGACACGAGTTGAGTATCCACACGCACGACGTCGCCTTCAGCCACTTCTTCAGTTTGTGTTTTCTGAGTTCCTTTCGCAGCTTGTTCGTCAGCGCCAGCTACGCGCCGCGGCCGTTGTTGCTTTGCTTGATCCTGCGCAGCGGCAGAAAACCCGAAGCTGCCAATCAGCAACAGGCCAATGGCCAACAGGCCGAATAACGAAGACAACGCCGCGAATTTCAGGAGTGACCGCATTCAGGTTCGCCAGGATTATTGGGGAGTTTTAAGACTAACTTTAGCCGGAAACTATAACCTAAAACGCGAACCAGCAAAACCCGGTAGAGGACGGAGGGCAGAGGTCAGAGATCAGATGTCAGAGGTCAGAAGTCAGAGATCAGAGTTCAGACGAGAAATGGAAGAGGATAGCGAACACCCATCGAGGCTGCACAGTTTCATCTGACGCCTGACCTCGGGTCTGAACCGACATCTGACCTCTGACCTCTGACCTCCGACCTCTGATCTCCGTCCTCTGACCTCTGACTTCTGATGCTCACCTTGACAGTGTCGCAGCGCTTCTCTTAGCATGACGGCTCATCGTTAACTCAAAAGTCAACGACATGATCTTTGGAAGGAAACTCGCGGGCACGTATGTCAATGGTAGACGGCTTCCCTTACAAGGAAGAGGTTGGGGGTTCGAGTCCCTCCGCGCCCACCAGGTCAGAGGTCAGAGACCAGAGGTCAGGAATCAGATGTCGAACGCCATTTGAACTGACCTCTGACATCTGACATCTGACCTCTGAATCGGAGTCGTAGTTCAGTTGGTTAGAACGCCGGCCTGTCACGTCGGAGGTCGCGGGTTCGAGTCCCGTCGGCTCCGCCACTTTAAAGCGGTTGCTCTTCAGCTAAAATGAAGCGCAACCGCTTTTCTATTTCAGATTTAAGAGTTTAGAGTACAACCTTCAGGTTGCTGCAATCGCGGAGACTCAAGCTAAACCTTGTATTCTGAACTCCTTGAGTTGTAGTGATCTTGAACTGTCGCGAGTAAAACCCTCGACCGTAATCATGATTCCCGTAGCCCACGCCATTCAAATTGTTAAGGAGCAAACGCGCGCGCTGAATTCCGAGCTAGTTGAGTTGACGAATGCGTTGGGTCGCCATCTCGCTGAAGACGTCGTTGCTGATACTGATCTCCCGCCATTCGATCGTTCGCAGATGGATGGGTATGCCGTTCGGGCGAACGACGTTCAAGCGGCGGCGGGAACGCCAGCAAAACTAAAAATTGCCGGTGAGTCGGCGGCCGGACGCGGTTGGCGCAATGAATTGAATGCGGGCGAAGCAGTGCGCATCATGACCGGCGCGCCCGTGCCGGTCGGTGCGGATAGCGTGCAGCAGGTTGAATTGACGCGCGAACTTGATAGCGGCTCGGAAGTTGAAATTCTTGAACCCGTCACGCTCGGTCGATCAATCGTCAAACGAGGCAGCGAAATAAAAGCAGGCCAAACTGTTTTGCGCGCCGGCGAAAGGATTAATGCCGGCGCTGTCGCTGTGCTGGCTTCTTTTGGTTACGCGAACGTTAAAGTCGGAAGGCTTCCGCGCGTTGCCGTCCTCGCAACTGGCGGCGAGCTGGTTAAGGTGGACCAGAAACCCGGTAGCGATCAGATTCGCGACTCAAACAATTTTTCCGTCTCAGCTTATGCAGCACTCGCAGGCGCAACCATCGAACGCCTTCCGCTCGCTGGCGACGACATAGCACAACTGAAGCGACAGATCGCCGACGCTGCTGAACGAAGCGACATTATCGTGACGTCCGGCGGTGTTTCGGTTGGCCGCTATGATTTCACTAAGACGGTTTTGAAAGAATTAGGAGCGGAGACTTTCTTTGCGCGCGTCGCGTTGCGTCCCGGCAAGCCAATGGTGTTCGCGCGACTGCCAAATGGCACCCTGGTTTTTGGTCTACCGGGAAATCCGGTTTCAGTTTCAGTGACGTTCAATCTTTTCGCGCGCGTGGCGATACTGAAAATGCAGGGAGCGGTGGAAACGGAACTGGAAGTAGGAACAGCCGTGCTCGGCAAAATCGTAAAACCGGCAAAGGATCGCGAAAGCTATCTGCCAGCGCGGCTTTCGACTAACGAAAATGCGCAATTGGTTGCTGAGCCGTTGAAGTGGGGTGGCTCGTCGGATTTCGTTGGGTTTGTGAGAGCGACGTCGCTGATAATTGTTCCGCAAGCAAGCGGGGCACTCGAAGCAGGAACCAAGGTCCGTATTGTCCATCTTCCCGATTGAGGTATTTCTGAAAAGCAAGGTAATGGGTTTTTGAATGAGTGAAGCTGATCGGAAAACCTGGGGCGCGAGCGCGCACGAACGCAAGGTGGAAAACCTTTACGGCGGTGGGATCGAAAACTATATCGATCACCACGATGGTTATTTGAACTTCGGACTCTGGGAAGAGGGTATCGCTGATTACGTTAAGGCCGCCGAAAATCTGGTACACCGGATGGGCACAATTCTCGGTCTTAACGAAAGCAGCAAACTGCTGGATGTCGCGCCCGGCATGGGCACGCAGGACATTTACTTATTCGAGAACTTCGCGCCACTTACGATCGACGGTCTCGATGTAACCTGGGGACACATTCAGCACGGCCGGCGGCGGGCACAGGAAGCGCACGTTGAGGCACGCGTGCGCTTTCATCACGGCACCGCCACGCAAATTCCCTTCCCTGATGAAAGTTTCACACACGTGTTGAGTATCGAAGGTCCAGAACACTTTGACACCCGCGAAAAATTCTTGCATGAAGCGAGACGCGTGCTACAGTCAGGCGGCGTCATCGCCATGGCCGATTTCATCATGAAAAGGCCGCCGCGCAATGTTATTGAAAAGATAGTCGCCGAAGCGGCGCGCAAGTTGTGGCAAGTGCCACGCGCGAATGTTTACCCGGCGACGGTCTATGAAGAGAAGATGCGCAGCGCGGGCTTTGACAAGGTTGAGATAATCGAGATGGGAGCAGCAGTAATTCCCGGCTACTACTTCGAGCAAATGCGGCCTGAGACTATTCGCGCGATTAGCAAAATTCGTGGCTTCGCCTTAGCCCGGCTCAGTCTGCTGCTGGACATCGCCGTCTATCGCGGCTTCACCATGGGTTTGTTGGAATACGTGTTGGTGCGCGGCGAACGAAGGTAGGATGCTGAGCTTGTGACTCACTGGGACCGCGGGCGTGCGCAGTCCCCGGCGGATGTTTTTCTATCCGCTGGGGTGCTCGACTCGCCCGCATCAAGCAATACGTTCACTCACAGTTGAACCTGGCAACCCAGCGACGTAGCATTCCACGAAGGCGGGCGAGACGCCGGTCCCAGAGAGCTACTTGATCTTCACCGTCGGCGCTTAGTGCTTGTGTACGAGTTCGCAGTTCTTATCCCAATGAATGCAAGCGTAGCTTCCAGCCGGCGAAAGAACTTGAGCTTATTCAAAAGCGGATTGAGCCAACCGTTAGTGATGCAGTAATGCATGTTGAAAGGCTCGGTATGATGCAGCTTGTGATGCGACGGTTCCAAAACCAAGCGCATACGTTGCAGCCAGCGCGCGCAAGCCGAAACCCTTTCCTGATGTGCCCACTTGTGAAACTGGTTAGTCGCCACCGTCGCGGCCGATGTTAGCGCAACGCAAATCACAAAAAACGCCAGCAAGGCCGATTCCGGCAGCAGCCACAGCAAATAGAGACAAACTGAAAGCAGGGGAAAGGCGAGTATGCAAACGTTGCCCACCGTCTCAACCAGATTGTGCGTGCAGATGTCGCGTGGGTAGACATGATGCATGCGAAACGGTTTGACCAAACTTGGCCCAACCACCGGCGTGTCGACCGAACAATAAGTGTCAGCGGCCCAATGCACAATTCCGGAGACAAGATCACCGCCAATCACACCGAGCGGAACCGCCAATGCTATTAGCCAGAGTAAGTCGAGTTCGTAGAGACGAGAGCTTGCCCAGTAGAGATTGAGAACGAATAGAACCGGAAAGATTAATGACGTCGCGTATTCCAGGAAGGAATGTATCGGCCCTGAATGTTCCTCGATGCCGCTGTAATCTGATGAAGAAATTGGCGCGCTGTTTTTGTTCGCTAACGACGCTGACATAAATGAACTCCCCACCATTGATTCGCCGCTACGACGGCAGCATCATCTCCGCATTCAACTGCGAAGATTTCGATTGGCAATCAATATTTATCTCAACTGCCCGGGGGAGCGGATTTTGTTCGCACGATTATAGTAAGATTGGCCCGACCGGGATTGTAATAAGAATGTAATACCTCATTCGCCCAACTATGAATCAGCTTTCACACATAGATAACGAAGGCCGCGTCAAAATGGTTGATACCAGTGATAAGGCGACAACAACACGACATGCCGTTGCCTCGGCGCGCGTGCTGATGTCAACGGAAACACTTGCGGCCGTCAAAGAACATCGCACACCAAAAGGCGATCCCCTGGAAGCAGCGCGGCTGGCGGGAATCATGGCCGCCAAACGAACTGCGGAATTGATCCCGCTTTGCCATCCATTACCGCTAACGCACGTGGACGTGCAGGCGCGCGTCGAAAACTTTGGCGTGTATCTCGAATCCGAAGTTTCTACAAACGCGCAGACGGGTGTTGAGATGGAGGCGCTCACCGCTGTGGCGGTAGCGGCCCTGACGATTTACGACATGTGCAAAGCGCTGGACAAGTCGATTACGATTTCGGACCTGCGTTTGGAAATGAAGAGTGGGGGCAAGTCTGGCGATTACCGGCGGCAAAGCTGATCATTTTGGGCCTCAAAATCAGAAATCGGGAACCTCGCTTCTCTCATCATCGTTTACACTCGTGCCCACGGAATTGAGGACACGATGAGAAACTTCAAACTCGGCATTCATCGAGACGCGCGACCGCAGGCCACTCTTCTGCTAACTGCGGCCGCGCTGTCGATTCTGCTCTGGTTCATTCCCTTCGCCGAGGTGCTCACTTATCCGTTTCGTCTGTTCGTCACTTTCATACATGAGGGCGGACACGCTCTCGCTGCCCTGGTAACCGGAAACTCCGTCGAAAGTTTGAGCATCGCGACCAATGCGAGTGGCGAAACTTACACCACACAGGGTGGCCTGTTTTCGCAGATGCTGGTTTCCAGCGCCGGCTACATCGGTTCGATGATTTACGGTGTGGCGCTGCTGGTGATGATTCGCAAAGCGGTAGCCGCGCGAGTCGTACTGATCGCTTCGGCCGCACTGGTGTTTCTACTGACGATTATCTATGGCGTGTACAAGCCCGTAGTTTCCGGAGCTGCGTGGTCCGGAATTCCTTTCACATTCTTCGCCGGCACATTATTGACTCTCGGCCTGGTGGCCGTGGCAAAATTTGCAAACTCGCGGCTGGCGACTTTCTTCCTAAGTTTCCTGGCGGTGCAGTGTGTCCTCAATGCACTGCTTGATCTGAAAACGGTATTCTTCCTTTCGACACCTTTTGGACCAAGGTTGCCGAGCGACGCTATCAACATGGCAAACGCGACCGGCATACCTGCGCTGGTTTGGGCCAGCGTCTGGATTACCATCTCTGTCGGCATACTCTTGTTGACAATGCGGCTTTATGTGGTAAGTAGAAAGAAACAGTTCAGCCTTGACCAACCGTTCGAACCAGTACCGCCCCTATTTCCAACGACAGTCGGCGAGACCCACAACCTGCGATAGTTCTTATTTTGGACTGCGGCGGCTTGACGCCGCTTTTCAAGTTACCTTGGTGACTTCCCAAAAGAAAGCACGGAACGCTTGGGCGTCGACTGCGGCGTCAAGCCGCCGGCAGCCAAAGCGGCGTCAGGCCGCCGCAGCCCAAAAGAAAATGAAAAAAGAACGCTGCCCCATCCAGCGCTCTTCATTCGTTTAGATCCCCGCCCCTTTTACTTAGAAGATAAATCGTGCCTGGAGCTGGAACATGGTGGTGGTGGTGAGGGTGTCCGCGCGAAAGGCAATTAACAATAGTGAGAGCTATAGAAATTTAGGGTAGGCGAGCCTATCATGACTTCGTTTCTTACTCAGACCAGCAACGTCTTCCATCGCCTCGAGAGCAAGGCGGCAGAGCGCGACGTCAAAGTTCGCCCGCATACGGGATACATCCCGTAATCTGGTCAACCGGTGCCGCTCCTCCGGAGAGAACCCGGAGACCGGCACTAGCGGCAACAGAATTACAACCTGATCTCAATTTGGCGACAACTTAGTCTGCAAGCGTTGCTGCTAGCGTCAGAGCGAATCAAATCTAATCGTCGCAAGGTTTCCTTGACAGTCATTGAAGTTGGTTCCCGGCCCTAACTCTTTCCCCGAGCCTCGGTCCCCCCTATATTCGCCAGTTAACCTAAGTTCTCTAAAATGGGTCGCAAGAACGAGAGCCTGGTTTCAAATCCTTTAAACCTCGCGCGGATCAAAGGCTTTGCCCAGGGAAGACTAAGCGCCCGACTCTTACTAAGGAGAGCCTCATCATGACACGCGGCAGCCTCCATTTTCTCGGGACTAGAAAAAATCTCAATGCCACTAAGACGTTCTTCATCCGAGCTCGATCCATTAAGAGCTTGGTGCCGGCCGCAATTCTGATAGCAGTAAGCGGTTGGAGTATTGCGGCACAAACAGCGACTGATGGGAAAACGCCTTTAGGAATAACTCCTGGATCACCGTCGGGATCGTATGAGTTGAGCGGCTTCGACAACGTCAATCTCTACAACGGCAACCTTAACTTTCAACTACCGTTGCTAAGCATCAGTGGACGCGGTGATGCGCAGATGGCTTTGCTGCTTTCGCTCAATCTCAAGGGCTGGCGTGTTCTTCACACTAATCCGTCGGGCATTCACGACAACTATAAACCCATCGCAGCAATTAGTTGGTGGAGCGGCAACTTAGCTACCGCCAGCTACAGTCCAGGCAAACTTGAGGGGCGTCAGGGCGGAACTGGTTTCACGGACTGCTCAGGCTACCCGGGCGGTAATGGCAATGCTTATGGTTTCACCATTACGCGCCTTACCTTTATTGAGCCGGACGGCTCTGAACATGAGCTAATAGACCAACTTACCGGAGGCCAGCGACTGGGAAGTTATCCCAATATATGCGCCTCAGTAACAGGAGCTTCGCGGGGCACAGTGTTCATCTCACATGACGGCGAGGCCATGACCTTCACCTCCGATACGACTATCTATGACCGCAATACACCGGGTGGCAGTACGCTTTACCCGTCAGGGTATCTAATGTTGCGCAATGGCACACGTTATCGCTTCGATAATGGAACTGTTACGTGGCTCCGCGATCGCAATGGCAACAAGCTGACCTTCACTTATGACACTGGCCTTCAGGTAACGGGAATAACCGATTCGCTCAACCGACAGGTGACCATCGCTTACAATGTCGCCGACATATCTCCCTACGGCGTGTGCGATCAAATCACCTTCAAAGGCTTCAGCGGCGTGCAACGAATGATTCGGGTATCTAAGGCGAGCCTGGGGAATGTGCTTCGCCAAGCATCAAGTTACTCTAACCATCCGGCTGCATATACCCTTCAAACTTACCAGCAGCTATTTCCTGAACTCAACGCTTTTCCTTCAGGGAACTACAACCCTGCGAGCATGGTCTCAGCACTCTGGCTGCCAGACGGAACCCGACATTATCAGTTTTACTACAACAGCTATGGTGAACTCGCGCGCGTCGAACTGCCTACGGGCGGAGCCATCGAATACGATACGACGCTTGGTTCGGGCGTGATCACCGGAGATGCTCAGTATTCTGAGGATGTTTTCCAGATTTACCGCCGAGTAACGGAGCGGCGAGTCTATTCGGATGGTGTGACGCTTGAAAGCAAGCAGGCCTACTCCGCGACCTACAGCAGTTCTACTGACCCTACGCCGTGGTCAACAACGGTCACGGTAGATCATCTTAATCCGAGCGGAACACTCCTGGCGCGGGAGAAGCATTATTATGATGGCAGCGGCGCAGCATCACTGTTTCGTCAGAGTGATCCGACTGGTCAGCATCTTTATTCAGCCTGGAAAGAAGGCCGAGAGAATCAGACGGAAGCGCTGGATACGAACGGCGCAACGGTATTGCGTCGCGTGACCAACACTTGGGCGCAACGGGCGCCGGTAGGTTGGTGGACCGGAGCAGCAGATGATGCTCCTGCAAACGATCCACGCCTGACTCAGACCGTCAGTACGTTGGTGGATACAAACCAGGTAGCGCAGCAGACCTTCTCTTATGACCAGTACAACAACAAGACCGACACCTACGAATACGACTACGGAGCAGGAACCGCGGGACCTTTAGTGCGACGTACCCATACCGATTACCTCGTCACCAATTCAATCAACGGCGCGGACTACACCACCACAAACATTCACATTCGCAGCTTGGCTTCGCAATCGTCTGTTTACGATGCGGGTGGCATAGAGAGAGCTCGTACAACCATCGAGTATGACAACTACGTCACGGACACGAATCACGCTGCCCTATTTGACCGCCCGAGCATCAGCGGGCTCGATTCTTCCTTCACCACATCGTACTCGCCCCGTGGTAACGCGACTGCCACTACGCGGTATCTGCTAGTGAACGGTTCAGTGACAGGCTCAATTTCCGCCTACGCGCAGTATGACGTGGCCGGCAACATGGTGAAATCTATTGATGGCCGCGGCAATGCAACCAACATCTTTTACTCGGATTGTTTTGGCACGCCCGACGGCGAGGCGACAATCAACAGCTCGCCTAGTGAACTAAGCTCGGTGGGCCAGGTTAGCTATGCCTTTCCTACCAGTTTGACCAATGCCGCCAATCAAACCGTGTTCTCGCAGTTCGATTATTATCTGGGTCGTCCAGTAGATGGCCAAGATGTGAATGGGATCGTCGCCAGCGGCTTCTACAACGATGTGCTGGATCGGCCGAGCAAAGTGATTCGCGCCTATGGAGTCAGCGGCCAGCAGAACCAGACGACCTTCAGCTATGACGATACGAATAACACACTCACGATCGCCAGCGACTTGACCAGCAACACAGATGGTCTGCTGGTCAGCAAGGTGCTGTACGACGGTCTTGGACGCACGACCGAGAGCCGGCAGTATGAAAGCGCGACTAATTATATCGGGGTGCAAACGCAGTACGATTCAATGGGCCGAGCTTACAAGACTTCGAATCCTTTCCGGCCATTGGCTCCCGATAGCGAGACGGCCGTGTGGACTACCAGCGCCTTCGATGCGCTTGGACGCATGACGAGTGTGACAACGCCTGACAGCGCCGTCGTGTCTACTGCCTACTCCGGCAACACAGTCACGGTCACGGATCAGGCGAGCAAAGCCAGAAAGAGTGTGAGCGATGCGCTCGGGCGCTTGACGAGTGTCTATGAAGATCCGAGCGGATTAAATTATTCGACGAGTTATGGCTACGATGTGCTCGATGATTTAACGACGGTGTCGCAGGGTGTGCAGACACGCACGTTTGGGTATGATTCATTGGAGCGTTTGACAAGCGCCAGCAATCCGGAAAGCGGCACAATGAATTACCAGTACGATGCAAACAGCAATCTCACCAGCAAGACGGACGCGCGGTCGATCACAGCGACCTACACCTACGAGGCTCTGAATCGCGCCGTCACACGCAGCTATTCCGATGGCACGCCCACAGTGACGTACACGTACGATTCCACCAGCATTGCGAATGGCAAAGGCCGTTTGGCTTTCGTCGCTTCGACTGTCTCGACTTACAACTACAGTGGCTATGACGCCTTGGGCCGCGTACTCGGAGGGAGTTAGGTGACAGATGGCCAGACATACTCGATGAGTTATGGTTATAATCTTGCCGGCGGTCAGACCTCGATGACTTATCCATCGGGACGAATAATCACGAGCGAGTATGACGGGGCTGGCAGGTTGGCCGGGGTGCGCGATCAGTCGAGTGGAGTCTACTATGCGGGTGCGACCTCGACCGACGTGACGAATCGCATGCAGTACGCGGCTCATGGAGCGGTGTCGGTGATGAAGCTTGGCAACGGATTGTGGGAGCACACGAGCTTCAATAACCGTCTGCAGCCGACGCAGATTGGACTGGGCACCTCGAGCGCTGATTCGAGCACGATGGGGCTGAGCTACAACTACGGCACCACAAATAACAATGGGAACGTGCAGAGCGTAAGCTACTCGGGCGGTGGGTTGAGTTACACGCAAAGCTTCGGCTACGACGCATTGAATCGGCTGACAACTTCGAATGAGAACTCAGGCAGTAGCTGGTCACAGACCAATGGTTATGATCAATACGGTAATCGCTGGATAGATTACGGTGGTGGAGTCCACAACCTTTCATTCAGCACCAGCACGAACCGCATCACGAATACTGGTTACAGTTATGATGCCGCGGGTAATCTGACCAACGACACTCTCCACAGCTACACGTTCGATGGAGAGAATAAGATCAGGGGTGTGGATGCGGCGAGCGATGCCTATCGCTACGATGGTGATGGCAATCGGGTGCGTAAGAACTTCACGTCGGGTGAGCAGATCAGGATGGTCTATAGCGGTGGTCAGTTGATTGCGGAGTATGATCTCTCAACCGGCTCATTGAAGAAAGAATATGTTTACGGCGCTAAGGGACTGATTGCGACAATCGAACCCAGCGCGGGAACCAGATACGCGACGGCCGATAGTCTTGGCAGCCCGAGGGTTATTACTAACTCCAGCGGTGGTGTTGTCAGCAGACATGACCTGATGCCGTTTGGCGAGGAGTTGGCGGCGGGTACAGGCGGACGCACAACAGCAATGGGCTACAGCGTAGCTGACGGCCTGCGTCAGCGCTACACCCAAAAAGAACGAGACATCGAAACCGGGCTCGATTATTTCCTCGCTAGATACTACTCCTCAACGCAGGGCAGGTTCACCTCGCCTGATGAGTTCACAGGTGGGCCAGAAGAAATTGGCGTGTTGGGTAGCGGACATCCAGAAAAGCAAGCCCTCAAGTATGCCGAAGTCACTAATCCTCAATCGCTGAACAAATACCAGTACTGCTTCAACAATCCACTGCGGTTCATCGATCCTGACGGTCAGGAGCCACAGACTGGTGGCGACCTGAATTTTGAGCGAGACGAAAGAGATTTCTTGTCGCATAAAATAAGCGAACAAGAGTTTCGAAGTCGGATGAACGCTCGTGGTGTCGGTGCCGCGGTGGGTGCGGCGATCGTAGTAGGAGTACTTTATGGTCCCGAGGCTGCAACGGCGATCCTGATGTGGGCTTCTCGAAATCCCGATAAAGTAGGACAAATCGCGCTGGATCTGAACCAAGCTTCCACTGGAAGTCCTGCCCCAGGTTCGCCTGGCCTCTCGATCGCTACAGAAACGCGGCTTACTGCTACTGAAGTTAGCACTGGCGTTCGGCTCGCGGCACAGACGGGGACGCGTCTTGCCGAAAGTCCCTTTGTAGGCGAGGAGTTCGTCAGCGCCGCCGGGAAGACATATGACGCAATGGGAGGTGGGAAGGCATTCCAAAACTTTGGTAATGGCAGCAAGTTCTTTGACTCGATTGTGCATCACGTGAACAAGTCTGTTGATTACGTCGCCCTCGATTTGAAAGGAGCGTCAGCAAAGCAAATCAACGCGATTCAGAAATTCGTGGGCGGCCTAACGAAGAAACAGCAAGAGAAAATCATCTACGTCAAAGAGTAATGTCGAATAAAAAATGAGTACTAGCTTTGTGGAATATCGCGGGCACGGCTTCTGGTCTTTGGACGACTACTTGGAGCACCTACTCGCACTGCTGGCTGATCGCATTGGAGAGTCACCTAATGAGAAGTGGCTGGTGGATCTGCGTGACCACTGGCGCACTCAATCATCGGGTGACTTCCATGGTTGGATCCACCCGAAGCTCGACGAGTTTGTTACAAGCGATGATCGGCGGGATGCAGTTCTCACCTTCCTGGACGGCACCACTTTGCAGCCTGATATACCGCGAGAAGCAAGAGAGACAGCGAAACTCTTTGAGGCACTGTTGCGCGGCCAGATAACCACAGATGCGTCTAGCCCACTTGATTACATGGTCAGCGGATCGCAACCGTACAGGTGGTCGGTGAATGAGCAAGCCGTCGAACAACGGGATAAATCTGACGAGCGCATCGCACGTTAGTGAGCAGCAAACTCACGCGGTGTGTCGCTTAATGTGACACCGTCAAAATCTGCTCGATCTTAAGCCGCAAATAACTGACAGCGCAGTGGTTGTTGGAAAGGTTAAGAATCTTAAGAAAAAATCTTAAGAATCTTAAGTCTTAACCTATTGATAAAATGGTGTTTGCGGCGGAGTTTGCTCTGGCCAGAAACTTGCCATCTTGTCTGCCCACTCAAGAACCGATCTTAAGATGTTTTGTACCGCTCTGTGAGTGACCGATCTTCACCGACCGGGGAATGCATTACTTGCCGGTAGCTTTGATGAAAGTGTCGATGGTCTTGAGCAGGACAGTTTGCTGATTGGTGGGTGCGATTCGATCTTTTCGAGGCGGCGCAGGACCCTACGGCTCGGCTTTCTCCCGCTGCTTTTGGCCTGGCTCTTTCCGTTGCCGTTGTGCAGACCTGGGAGTTTCGGGACTTTCGGAAAATCGGCGTAGAGCCATGCGAAGGTAAAGCTATTCGTGCGGATGTCCTGGATGAAAGGGTTTGGGAACATTGTGCTGCGTTCATTCGCAACCCTGTGGCTGTCCTTGATGAAGTTAGGCAAACGATGCTCGCTAGCCAGCTCGATCAGAACGACCTAAGTGATCGTATCGCATCGCTAGATTCCAAGCTCACTGGAAAGCTGAGCGAACGCGCGCGTGTCATAAATCTTGTGCGTCGTGGATTAATTAATGATGAAGAGGCTGAACACGAACTAACACGACTCCAACAGGAGGTAAGCCAGCTTCAAAATGAACGCGATGAGCATGCAAAGGGCCAAGAAACCGCAGAGTCGCTCGAACTGCGACTGCTGAATGCCGAAACGATGTTGAAGCTCATGGCAGATCGCCTCTCAAGAGCTGACGATCAAACCAAACGCGAAATTGTTCTTGCTCTCGTGGATCGAGTAACGATTGAAACGATCGGCGAAGGAGAAGATGTTCGCACGACTGCACGAGTTCGCTACGCGTTTGGTCCTCCGCCTATCGAGAAATACACCACACGATTTCACCTGAGTTATCCAGAGATGCTATCCCCTGTTTCCAGCGTTGTTGATTACCTTACGTGCGCGTGGCCAGCGTCGTGCACGTTTCGTCTGGCCCGCGGCGACTACCTGCGGGGTTAGACAGCGACCCTCCAGTCGCCGCAAGTCGTCAATCCCACTCGCGTTGTACGTTTCGGTTCGATGTCGAATTCGTCGTACTCTACTCATAGTCATAGGCGACATTCATAATTCCCTCTATCTTAGAAGACATGAAGATTAACCGCATCGGTTTGTTAGGCTTCGACGGCGTTCAGGCGCTCGATCTGACTGGGCCAGCAGAGGTATTAGCTGCGGCCACGGTTGAAGAAGATGGTAATGAGAGCATTGAGCGGCGCGATGGCATTACTCCCGGATGTTATCGAAAGCGTTTCAATTTTCGCTCGAGTTAAATGTCCGAAAGTCGGCAACTTGTTCTTGATTTCCAATTAAATGAGCGGCATCTTACAGGGCGCAAGAACGAACACAGAGGATCAGGGTGCAGAGAAAAGTTCATAGAGGGTGGTGCTTTGTGGAAAAACGCGCGTTCGGCGCCCGTCTGAAGTTTTTCAGAAATGGAAAGTGAACCCGGCCACCACACGTCGACTGGTCATCAAATAATATTGCCCGTCACCGAGCTCGCTTTCGGCCACCGGGTCGCGGCGATCGCCCAAATTGGTGGCGTCTACACGCAAATCCCACTTCGGCGTGCGATAGCCCGCGCTCAAGCCGATGGTGGCAAAGCCGTTCGCCGGCGCGGTGTTGCGTCTGTTCAGGAACCGTGCTCCGGTGTAATACACATTGACGCCGCCCAGAAACCCGCGGTCCGGCGCGTAGATGATGCCAAACGCCGCGAGATTGTGGGCGGACATTTCCAGCCGCTTGCCCGCAAGCTGCGTGGGCACTCCGCCGAAATCCTGCACGTAATCAGTAAACCGCGCGTCGTGGTAGCTGTAGGTTGCGTTGGCCATGACGTCCTTGGTCATGAACAGCGAAACGCCGGATTCAAACCCCTTGAAGCGCTGCGTTCCGGCATTGGTGAGAGCGGGCAATCCGCCGACGCTGATCGGTGTAACCAGATTCTTGAAATCCATCAAAAATGCTGAGGCTTCCACGTCCACGCGGCCGTCAAAGAAGCGGGCCTTGATCCCGCCTTCTACGCTGCGGGCGGTTTCCGGCTCCAGGATGAGCCGGTTGCTGAACGTCTCGATGCCGAAATCAATGGCCGCAGGCTTAAACGTGTCTCGGTAGTTCGCGTACAGATTGACGGAATCCTGATTCCTCTTCCAGGCGGTTACGATGAGTCCGACGCTGCCGCCGGGTCTCAACTTCGTGCGGCGGTCAGAATCGCTGGTGCCTGCGCCCGGGTCGTCGTGCTTCTGCGTCTCATGAGTGACGTTCATGCGAATGCCGGCGTCAAAGCGCAGGCGATCCGAAGGTCGCCATTCGATTGAGGTATAGACGCCGAAAAAATTCCGAGCGTCGTTGGTGGTGACATCGAGTGGGCTGGGAACCGCGGCTGAAACCGGAGGCACACCGTTGAGCGGCACGGTGTACTCGAAATCCGCGCCCCGGGAATTACCGGTACCGTGCAGATAGTCCGCGCCGAGCAACAGCGTCAACGAGCGCGCAACTTTCCACGATGCATGAGTGTCGGCATAGACGTCGGTGAGGTGAATGTTCTGGCGGAACCCGTGTGCGTTGTCGGTGACAGCGGTGATGTCTTCAAGGAATCCGCGCAGGCGGCTTTGGCGGCTGTGAGAGAGAGATACAGTTCCCGACCAAGTTCCGGAGCCTACGCTGCGATCGAAGCCAGCCGCCCCGGTAAAGCGGTGGTCGTTCAGGAACGAGCCGTTGGGATTGTTATTGGCGTCCACAGGTACCAGCGGAGTCAGAGACGATCCATCGCGGACGCGCGGGCTGGCAGGATCCTGGTTCAGCCAGTTCATGTCGAAATTGAACCACGCGCGATTCGCGCCGTTGCCCTTGCGCCCTACTCGCCACAACGCATGTCCCCGGCGATAGTTTGTGCGGTCATCGCTGAAGCCTTCGCGCTGCGCATCCAGCGAAAGGCGCGAGGACCATTTGCCCGAGAGGGGAACGGGAGTCGAAAATTGGACGCCGAAGGTGCCGTAACTTCCTCCGCGGACGGTCAAGGATCTCTCCTTTGCAGCGGTATCCTTGTGCACGATATGGATGACGCCGACAAATGAAGTGGCGCCATAGGTGACCGGGGCCGGGCCGCGCACCACTTCAATGCGTTCGATGTCATTCAAGTCGAGCGTCGTCAGGGCGGGATTGAAGGAGCCGCCCCA
>DATNOG010000087.1:0-15453 GCA_035601415.1 Pyrinomonadaceae bacterium
TCAGAATAGTCGCGAGCGTGAAGAATTCTTAAAGGAGCTTATGGAAATCAGAAATAAAGACGCAGCATCCCACAATTAAGTAGGACCCATCGATGGCTTCAGCTACAACTAATCAACTCGTTCGCGGCCTCAGCCTAATCGCCGCGATTTCCATTGTCGTGGGCAACGTGATCGGCACCGGCGTCTTCCTCAAGGCCCGCGTCATGACCTGCAACGTCGGCACGCCCAAGATGGTGCTGCTGGTGTACGTTATTGCTGGCCTGTTGTCGCTTGCGGGCGCACTCACCTATGCCGAGCTCGCTGCCATGATGCCCCACGCCGGCGGCGAATACGTTTTTCTGCGCGAAGCCTACGGACCACGATGGGCCTTTCTCTATGGCTGGATGTCCTTCTTTATTGGTAAGGCTGGTTCGCAGGCTGCGCTTGGTGTTGGCTTTGCGATTTTTCTGAACGTGCTGCTGGGTGGAAGCCTTAGTGGCCAATACTTCAGCGCGAATCTGCTCGGCTACCAAATTCCGTTTGGCCATTTGCAGGTTGTAGCGCTGGCAGCCATCGTGATCGTGACGCTCATCAATTGCGCGGCAGTGAAAGTCAGCGGTGGTGTGGCCGCCGTATTGACGGGAATCAAGATCGGCTTGGTGTTACTGGTTGGTGTCGGTGCGTTTCTGGCGCAAGGCGCTGACTGGTCTCATTTCGCGATGAGTAACAGCGGTGGCGCTTGCGAGGGCGTCGCCGCATCCGCGCGCGCGGGCTTTGCCGGCTTTGGGGCTGCGATGCTTGGCGCTTTGTGGGCCTACGACGGCTGGAACAACGTGACGCTGGTAGCCGGCGAAGTAAAAGATCCGCATCGCAATCTGCCACGAGCTTTAATCGGTGGCATGCTGCTCGTCTCCGGTCTATACATCTTTGTTAACTTTGCATACTTCTATGTGCTCTCTCCCACCGAAGTTGCCAATGTCTCTGCCGCGTCTTCGGTTGCTACCGAGGTTGCTCGAAGGTTTCTTGGCCCACTGGCCATCAGTTTGATCGCGGCCGCGTTATTGTCATCGACTTTTGGAACGTTACACACATCGATTCTTACCGGCGCGCGCGTTCCGTATGCGATGGCCCAGGATCGACTCTTCTTCAGAAGTCTGTCGACAGTTTCGTCGCGCACCCACGTGCCCATCGGCGCTTTAATCGCACAGGCTATTTGGGCGTGCATCCTGACGTTGTCCGGATCGTTTGACACACTGACCGACTACGCCATCTTCGGGCTCTGGATTTTTTACGCTTTGGTTACGGCGTCGGTGTTTGTATTTCGCAAGCGCATGCCGGACGCGGAACGTCCTTATCGAACCTGGGGCTATCCGGTGGTGCCGATTTTGTTTTTGATCGTGGCGGGAATGTTGTTGGTCAATACCGTACTGACAACTCCAAAGCAAGCATTAACCGGGGTCGGATTAATTGCGCTTGGCTTGCCGGTGTACTGGTACTGGGCGCGATACAACCGGCGCGCCGATTCGTAAGTCGATTCTATCGCCGCACCACTTCAATCAAAGGCGGATGGTCCCCTTCGCTAGTCGCTAGCAATGCTCGACCGTCGAGACGATACGCGATTGACTCACCCTGCTTGCGTTTTCCCAAATCCAACGGCTTCAGTGGTTGTTTCCAGATCTGATCAAACGGTGGGCGGGCATTGGTTAAAACCAACTCATAACCATCGACGTAATCGCACAGCGCCACGCGCAAACCATCCGGCGAAATGTCGCCGCCGGTAAGCAAGCCACCGAAGAGACTGGGAACCTTTAGCTCGGCAATTCGCTTGAGCGTCGTCGGGTTGCTTGTGTTAAGCGGTGCGGGCGCTTCGTAAACAAATGAATTCGCAAAGGGAATTTTACTGACGACATAAAGATCGCCGCTTACCGGATGGACCAGCAGCGACTCCGCATCGTGTGCTCCGTCGGGATAACGAAGGTGAAAGACTTCGGCATCGTCTGTAACAAGCGGCTTGAGCTTGCTCGACGAGGAGTCAGTTGGCTTTATTGTCGGCTCCTTCACGCGATAGACCGTAATTTCTGCGCGCCGCCCTTCGTTATCGCCGATGTCGCCAATGTATAGATAGCTGGTCCCGGCCTGTGGTCCCGGTCCGGCGGCGATGTCTTCCCAATCGCGCGCCGCCGCGCCTCTCACGCGCCAAGTTCCCCGGCGCGCGCCACGTTCGTCAAACGCATAGATGTATGGACCATCGCCGGAATCGTTGTGCGTCCAGTAAAGTCCGGGCGTGGTTCGGGAGGCAACAATGCCGCTGCTCTCGTTGATTGCGGGATCCTGGAGATTGGCTAGCGTGCGCGGTGGTCCATAGGTTTCGCTTTGCCTCAGCGGAGGTTTTTGCTCGCCGCGAGTACTCGCCGGCGGCTTCGCAGCCTCCGCACTCGCCGGCAACGGAATTCGCTGGCAAGCCGAAAAAACCAGGACGCAAAGGATCGGCCCCAAAGCGAACCGGATCCTTGGTAGTGTCTTAGTTTGAGGTCGTCTCTGTGCAACCTTTGTGTCCTCAGTTGCTCTGTGGTGAATGAACGCCCGACAACTACTCACCACAGAGTCACAGAGAACACAGAGGTAACACAGAGAAATCGAATTCAAGAAGCTACCCGACATTTTGGTTCACTCTGCCGATTTTTCTGCATTCGCCAGCGCTTCGCGCGCTACTTCCTTATCGTCAAAATGAAAAACTTCACGGCCGACGATCTGATAATCCTCGTGTCCTTTGCCGGCTATCAAAACCAGATCGTCACTACGCGCTTCAGCAACCGCCTGATGAATTGCCGCGCGTCGGTCGGCAATCTTGCGATACGGCTTGCCGGTCTCTTTTATGCCCAGCTCAGCGTCGGCAAGTATCTGCTCCGGGTCTTCCGTGCGCGGATTGTCGGATGTGAGAATCACGACATCACTCAGGCTGGCCGCTGCCTCACCCATCGGCGCGCGTTTGCTGCGATCGCGATCGCCGCCACAGCCAAACACGGTAATGATTTTTCCTTTGGTCACCGCGCGCGCGGTGCGCAACACATTCAACAAAGCATCGTCGCTGTGCGCGTAATCAACTACAACGGCGAAATCTTTGTCATGCGCCACGCGCTCAAAACGGCCCGGCGCGCCCGTGCACTTTTCGAGCGCGTTAGTAATGACATCAAGTTCGTAGCCGAGCGCCAAACCGCTCGCAACCGCCGCCAGCGTGTTGTAGATATGAGGTGGGCCAACCAGCGGTGAATGAAAATCGCGCTCGCCGGCCGGCGTGCGCAGATTGAAACGCATGCCGTCCAGCGAAAACTCAGCGTTGCGCGCGGTAACGTCCGCATCTGATCTGACTGCGTACCGAACGACGCGCGCTCCTTCCCCTTCCAACCGATCTGCCAACTCAATTCCGTAAGGATCGTCTGCGTTTATTACCGACACGAGTGGCTTCGATCCCAGGCGACCATCAAACAACCGCTGCTTCGCGTACCAGTAGTTCTCCATCGTCTTGTGATAGTCGAGATGATCGCGCGTGAGGTTACTGAAAACGGCGACGGCGTATTCGAGCGCGTCGCAGCGATGAAAATCCATTGCCTGCGACGAACATTCCATCACCGCAGTCTTGCAACCAATTTCAACTGCTTCGCGCAATAATCGCTGCATGTCCGTCGCTTCGGGCGTGGTGCGCTCGGCTTTGCGCCGCTCCGGGCCAAGACGATATTCAACCGTGCCCGTCATCGCCACCGGCTCGCCCGCAGCTTCCGGAATCGAAGCGATCAGATATGCGGTGGTAGTCTTGCCATTGGTTCCGGTAATTCCAACCAGTTGCAATTCGCGCGACGGATGATGATGAACTTCCGCCGCGGCCGGGGCCATCGCGCGACGCACATTCTCAACTTGCAGCCAGGCAGGAGTGGTAGTTCCTTGGAATTCGATCAGCGGCTCAAGTTCGGACATCACTCCAACCGCGCCTTGCTCAATCACCTGCGGGATGAACTTGTGCGCATCAAACAACTCGCCGCGCACGGCCACAAACAAGCTACCTGGACCGGCGCGGCGCGAATCGTGAGTAACGTCGGTTACGACGGCACCAGCATCGCCGGACAATTTTCCGCCCGTCACTTCAGCAATTTGTTTTAGCGTTACCGGATTGTCTGTCACGTCTGGGATTCTACGCAGCCGCTGAATGAAAGTCACATGAGACTATTTAAGTAAGGTTTGCCACAGGCGGCTTGCGATGCTGGACAGTAACCAATACGATTCACTTCCGGAGAATAACTTTTGTCGTTAATGCTGCAGGAGATTGCGGAACAGCCGGCGGCGCTGGCACGTACCATCGCTGCTGAACGCAAAAAGATCATCGCGCTCGGAACGCTGCTCAAAAAGCGCGACATCGATCTAATTGTGCTGGTCGCGCGGGGAAGTTCTGATAACGCCGCGTTGTTTGGACGTTACCTGCTGGAAATCACCACGGGCATTCCTGTTTCTCTTTCCGCGCCTTCGGTTCACACGCTCTATGGCGCCAAACTCAATCTACAACACGCTCTCGTAGTCGGTGTGTCTCAGTCCGGCGCAGGCGAGGACATCAATCAGGTTTTGGAAAGCGTGCGCGCCGGCGGCGCTTATACCGTAGGCATTACGAATGAGCCATCGTCGGCGATGGTAAACGTCGTCGATGAGACTTTATTAATGCACGGCGGACGCGAGCGAGCCGTCGCGGCGACCAAGACTTTTACCGGCCAGATGCTGCTGTTTTACCTGCTGGCCGAAGCGCTTTCTGAAACCAGGCCCGCATGGTCGTGCGCTGCAATTCCCGATTTCGCTGCGCGAGCGCTTGAGCAGCAACCCGCTATCCTCGAACTGGTCCAACGCTACGTTTTCATGGAAAACTGCGTCGTGGTCGGGCGTGGACTTGCCTATGCAAATGCGTACGAGCTGGCGTTGAAGTTAATGGAAACATGTTACGTTGTCGCCGAGCGTTTTTCATCCGCAGACTTCTTGCATGGGCCAGTGGCGATGGTCGAACGTCACTTTCCAGTGATTTTGTTTGCGCCCTCGGGAGTGATGTTGCCGGGAGTGAAAAGTCTGATCGGCCGCTTGCAGGAGTTGCACGCGGATTCTTTGGTAATCACCAGTGACTTGGAAGCAGCGGCGAGTTGCACCCGGGCGATCATTATGCCGAAAGAGATTGACGAGTTTGTCTCGCCGATTCCTTATATAATTCCGGGCCAATTGTTTGCCGCGTTGCTGGCTGATGCCAAAGGGTTGGATCCGGACCAACCGCGTTCGCTGTCGAAAGTGACGAGAACGATCTGAGTAGGACAGGCTCTCCAGCCTGTCCACACTGGAAAAGGGGAAATGGACAGACAGGAATGTCTGTCCTACTAGCACAGGCTTTCCAGCCTCTCCCTTTTTTGGAAGTCGTACTTTTGAAATTGTATTGGTTTGAGTTTGATTCTTAATCTCTAGTACACCAAACCCGACTATGAACATCGAGCTAAAAGATTTGTCCGCAGGTCCTGTCTACGCGCAGGTGCGCGAACAAATCGAAAACCAAATTCGTCAGAAGAGTGTTGCTGCTGGCGAAACACTTCCCGCCCCTGCCGCGCTCGCGCAAAAGCTTTCCGTCGATAAGGGCGAAATCCAGCGCGCCTACTTTGAGCTGGAACGCGCCGGCCTGGTTATGAAAGAAACAGGCAAAGACTTTTTGGGCCAGGCGAAAACAACCTACCGCGTTGCCTGATCGACGATAGAGCAAGCCCGTCCAAGCCGTTCCACCAAGACAAGTCGGGGGCTCATTTTACATTTCGCGCGGCCTTTCGCTCTGTAGGAGCGAAATGTTTATAGAACTCGAGGCAACCTTTCAAATCCATTCGCGCAAAATGAATTGCTTGCAATTCATTTGCGCGAAAGTGACTGAGTTGATCGATCAAGCTATAAACATTCGGCTCCTAACGGAGCTGAGTCGCTTTGTGACTATAATCGTTTCTGCGTGTTATTCTCTTTCGCCGGTCTCCATGCTTAAAGTTGGAAATCGCAAAGCGCGAAAGTGGCGGAATTGGCAGACGCGCCAGACTTAGGATCTGGTACCGAAAGGTGTGGGGGTTCGAGTCCCCCCTTTCGCACCAACGAGTAAACGGCAAACAGTGAACAGTAAACAGCCGAACCATTATCGCGGAACGTTAACACCTCAAATCGTTTGCCGCTGCTAATTGTTTATTCCTGTCCTGCTGTTTGCTGTTTACTGTTTCCTATTTACTAAGGGTTGAAACTGAGGATCAATGAAGACAGAATTTGTAGACGTCTCTGCAACACGTAAAGAGATCAAAATAGAGATAGAACCGGCGGCGATTAAGCAGACGTACGACCAGGTTAGCGATCGTTATGCGAAACAGGCGAGCGTGCCGGGCTTTCGTCCGGGCCATGCGCCGCGAGCAGTGGTGCGCAATCGCTTCAAGAGTGAAATTCGCGCCGAAGTTTTACAGCAACTGATCCCGGAGGCGGTCAACCAGGCGATAGACAAGCACGAGTTGAATGCCATTCGCGAGCCCGATGTAGAACTCGAGAATGCCGCCGGGTTGGAAAAGTTTGGCGAGGAACCGATTTCCGTTAAGGTCAATGTCGAAGTTTTGCCAAAGGTTGAAGTGCAAAATTACAAGGGTCTTGAAGTGACCCGCCGCGTTCGCCCGATTACGGATGTCAATGTGGACGAGATGTTTGATGCTTTTCGCGAGACCTCGGCGGCGATGCAGCCGGTTGAAGATCGAGCTTCAACGACCGGCGACACGGTTACAGTAAATCTGGTGGGAAAGTTTCTGGACAGTCCCGAGCAGGAAGATCTCACGGCAGACGACGTGGAAGTGGAGCTGGGTGGTCGTGGCGTCCAAACGGAATTCACTGAAAACCTGACCGGCGTAAAGGCTGACGATGAAAAGGGCTTCATCGTAAGTTATCCGGAAGATTTTAAGTCAGAAGGCCTGGCCGGTAAGCGTGTTGAATATACCGCGAAGGTCACTGCGGTCCGAGTCAAAGAGCTCCCCGAGATAGACGACGAGTGGGCCAGAAGTTTGGGCGAGGAGTTTAACTCGGTGGCCACGCTGCGTACGAAGATTCGCGAAGATCTGGAAAAGCGCGCCATGCAGGAGTCTGATCATCGCTTGCGCGCAGACTTGATGGCCAGTCTTTTGGAGCAGAACCAGTTTGAAGTGCCGCAAAGTTTGATAGATCAGCAAACCACTCGCCGCCTCGAATCCGTCGTTCGCGATATGGTCGGAAGAGGAGTCGATCCGCGCAATCAGCAACTCAACTGGGAGGCCGCGCGCGAAGAACTAAAAGCACAGGCGGAGGCTGATGTGCGCAGCACACTGCTGCTCGAACGCATTGCCGACGAAGAAAAGATCGAAGTATCAAACGAGGACGTTGCTGCCGAGATTGAAGCTATCGCGCTAAGCTCGCAACAACCCGTTGAGCAAGTGCGAGGTGTCTTGACAAAGGATGGGGGCGAACGTAGCATCGCGCACAGGTTGCGCAACCGCAAAGCGCTTGACCTTCTGGTTGAAAATGCGAAGGTCGCCGAAGAAGAGTGGAGCGACGAAACTGAGAAGACAGAAGTCAGGAGTCAGAATTCAGAATGAGTAGTCAGCTTTTCTTCTGATTTCTGACTCCTGATTTCTGTATTCATTACTTGAAAGGTTCACACCTACTATGGCTTTAGTTCCGATGGTCGTCGAGCAAACGTCTCGCGGCGAACGCGCCTTTGACATCTTCTCGCGGCTGCTGAAAGACAATATTATTTTTCTGGGCACGCCTATTGACGATCAAATCGCAAATCTGATTGTGGCGCAGCTTCTCTTTCTCGAAGCTGAAGACCCCGAGAAAGACATCAATATCTATATCAATTCGCCGGGCGGTTCGATCACCGCCGGCATGGCCGTCTACGATACGATGCAATTTATCCGGCCGGACGTCACCACTATTTGCGTCGGCCAGTGCGCCTCGATGGGCGCTTTGCTTTTGGCGGCCGGCGCAAAAGGCAAACGTTTTGCGCTACCGAATTCTCGGATTCTCATTCACCAGCCGAGCGGCGGCTCGCAGGGTCAGGCCACGGATATTCGCATCCAGGCTGAGGAAATTCTTCGTATGCGCGAACTGACGTCGCAAATAATCGCCAAACATACTGGCCAAACCTACGAAACCGTCGAGCGCGACGTCGAGCGCGACAAAATAATGTCTGCCGCCCAGGCCAAGGATTATGGTTTAATAGACGAGGTGATTGCCCACCGCGAGTAGGCGTGGACACACTGCGAGGATGCGATGATTGCAAAGATGAAAGCGCGCGGTGTCCGCTGCTCATTCTGCGGCAGGTCCAATGGCGAGGTGGCTAACATCGTCGCCGGCACTCCGCAACATGCGAGCGGCGTCCCCAAAGGCATGATCGGAAAGAGCGCCTTTATCTGTAACGAATGCGTTGAGCGCTATCGCGCGATGATTGCGAATCCGGAAACTCCCAACAAGTCCCTGACAGTTCCCAAGTAACAGGTTCGATCGAAACTCGAAGGAGATCCCCCAGATTTATGGTTAGACGAACCGACGACACACTGCGCTGTTCCTTCTGCGGTAAATCGCAGAACGAAGTCAAGAAGCTCATTGCCGGCCCAACCGTCTACATCTGCAATGAGTGCATCGACATCTGCAACGAGATCATCACCGACGATCAGCAAGCTGAGTCGGTGGCCACTCGTCCGCCGCTGCCCAAGCCGGGCGAGATCAAGAGTTTTCTTGACGAGTATGTCATTGGGCAGGATGAAACTAAGAAGCGGCTGGCAGTCGCGGTTTATCAACACTACAAACGCATCGAGCTGGGCCGCCGCCGCGCCGATGTTGAAATCCAGAAAGCAAACATTCTTTTGATAGGCCCTACCGGCACCGGCAAGACTCTGCTGGCACAAACGCTGGCGCGCATGTTGAGTGTCCCCTTCACGATTGTCGACGCCACTACCTTGACCGAAGCTGGCTACGTCGGCGAAGACGTTGAAAACATAATCTTGAAACTCCTGCAAGCGGCAAACGGCGACGTTGAGCGCGCGCAACAGGGCATCATCTATATCGACGAAGTCGACAAGATTTGCCGCAAAGACGAGAACCCGTCGATTACGCGCGACGTCTCCGGCGAAGGCGTACAGCAGGCTTTGTTGAAAATTCTCGAAGGCACGATCGCGAACGTTCCACCCCAGGGCGGCCGCAAACACCCGCATCAGGAGTTTTTCCCGATCGATACCGCGAACATACTTTTTATCTGCGGCGGCGCTTTTGTAGGCCTGGAGAAAGTGATCGGGCGCCGGCTGCGCAATAAGTCGCTCGGCTTCCAGGCGGAAGTAAAAACCGGCAGCCATCGCCATGCTGAGGCGCTGGCGGCTGTTCAACCCGAGGATCTGATTCGTTTTGGCTTGATTCCGGAGTTTGTCGGACGCCTGCCGGTCTGCGGCGTATTGCACGAACTGGATGAAGGCGCGCTGATCAAGATTCTCACTGAACCGAAGAACGCCCTGGTCAAGCAATATCAAAAGAAATTTGATTTTGACAACGTCAAGCTCAAGTTCACCGAAGACGCTTTGAAAGCCGTTGCCAAGCAGGCAGTTGAACGAAAGGTCGGGGCGCGTGGCTTGATGATGATTCTCGAAGAGTTGCTTTTGGACGCCATGTATACGTTGCCTTCGCAAAAGCGCGTCAAAGAGTTTGTGATCACCAGCGAGATGGTTGAGCGTCACCGCGCTATCCCCGGCGAAGGTTTAGCGGGTATTGATGGTGCAGCGGCCTAAACGCCCCATCTAGCGGTCGGGTAAATGCCCTTTGTGGCGGATGCCCGGGAAATGATTTACAATTAGACATCTTCAATAGAAGGGGCGAGACGGCAGTTTAAGCGGCTCGCCTTTCTTGCAAGGATCCCCAGTTAGCCCGTTAATTCGTAATTATGGAAGAATATTCAGATCGCAGTCCCGCCGACGTTGCCTGGTACCCGATGGTGCCTATTCGCGACGTTGTCATTTTCCCATTTACAAAAGTTGCTTTTAAGATTGGACGCGCGGGCTCGGTTCGCGCCCTCGAGCAGGCCCTTGCTGCCGACCGCACCATCTTTCTCGCCACTCAGCATGACGCCACTATCGACGAGCCGGCGATGGATCAGATTTACGGCGTTGGTACTCTCGGCCGTATTTTGCAATCGCAAAAGCAGGATAACGGCCAGATCAAGGTTGTAGTGGAAGGCCGCGAACGCGCCACCACCGTGCGGGTTGAAAATACCGACGGTGCCTTCATGGCGCTGGTCAAACGCGCGCCCGTGGTCAACGAAGACGGCACACGCCTCGATGCTCTGGTGCAGAAGATTGGTCAACTGGTCGAACAACATCTGCGTCTGGCGCCGGAAGCGCAAACCGATGCGCTGCAAACTGCGCTTCGTAATCAGAATCCATCGCACCTTGCTGACGCATTAGCTTCGCAGTTGCGCATCTCCGTTGAGGACAAACAAGGACTGCTGGAATTGTTCTCTTCCCAGGCCCGTCTACAGCGCTTGATTGAGTTGCTTGAGCTTGAGATCGAGAAACGCCAGCTTGATCGCACCATCCAAACGCGTGTGAAGCGGCAGATGGAGAAGGCGCAGAAAGAGTACTACCTTAACGAACAGATCAAAGCGATTCACAAGGAGCTGGGCCGCAAGGACGAAAAAGCCGAACTTGAAGATCTGAAGAAGAAGATCGAAGAAGTCGGTATGACTGAAGAGGCGAAGAGCAAGGCGATGCAGGAACTGCACCGGCTGGAAGCCATGCCGCCGATGTCCGCGGAAGGGACCGTATCGCGCACCTACATCGAGTGGCTGGTGAGCGTGCCCTGGAAACAGAAGTCAAAAGAGATTAAGGACCTGACCAAGGCGGAAGAAGTGCTCAACGAAGATCACTTCGGCCTGGAAAAGATCAAGGAACGCATTCTTGAATATCTTGCCGTCAGGCAGCTGGTGAAAAATCCAAAGGGTTCGATTCTCTGCTTTGTTGGCCCGCCGGGAGTTGGCAAAACCAGTTTGGGTAAATCGATTGCGCGCGCGACCGGCCGAAAGTTTGTGCGCCTGTCGCTCGGTGGTGTGCGCGACGAAGCTGAGATTCGCGGTCATCGCCGCACTTACATCGGCGCGTTGCCGGGACAAATCATTCAGATGATGAAAAAGGCGGGAACTATAAACCCGGTGTTGCTGCTTGATGAAGTCGACAAACTGGGCGCTGATTTCCGCGGCGACCCGAGCGCGGCGCTGCTCGAAGTTCTGGATCCGGAACAGAACCATACGTTCCAGGACCATTACCTCGACGTTGAATACGATCTGTCGAAAGTATTTTTCATCGCCACTTCAAATGTGCTGCACACGATTCCGCCGGCTTTGCAGGATCGGTTGGAGATATTGCGTCTGTCGGGCTACACCGAGCGCGAGAAGTTGGAAATTGCCAAGCGACATCTGGTTCCGAAACAGGCCGAAGCCAATGGACTCAAGGTGGAACAGCTCGAGTTCACGGACGATGGAATTTTGGAAGTTATCAGGCACTTCACTCGCGAAGCCGGCGTCCGCAATCTTGAGCGCGAGATTGGCTCCTGTTGCCGCAAACTGGCGCGCCGCTTTGTTGCCGACAACCTGACTGAAGAACATAAGGAAACTGTGGACGCCGATCGCGTTCGCGAGATGCTGGGCCCAATCAAGTTTCGCCAGCAAGGCGTTGCCGCGGAAAGCGAAATTGGACTGGCCACCGGCCTGGCCTGGACCGAGATCGGCGGCGAGGTTCTACAGATCGAAGCCACGCTTACCAAAGGCCGCGGTGGTGTAATGCTGACGGGCAAGCTGGGCGATGTCATGCAGGAATCGGCGCAGGCAGCGTTGACCTGCATCAAAGCTCGCGCTGAGCGCATCGGCCTGAGCCTCGACTTTATTCGCAAACGCGATTTGCACATTCACGTGCCTGAAGGCGCCATTCCCAAAGATGGTCCATCGGCAGGAATTACGATGGCCACGGCCATGGCCTCCGCTTTGACGCGTGCGGCGGTGAGAAAAAATGTGGCCATGACCGGCGAAATCACTTTGCGTGGTCGCGTGCTGCCGATTGGCGGGGTGAAGGAGAAGTTGCTTGCCGCCCATCGTTTCGGCATCGATACCATCATTCTTCCGAAAGACAATGAAAAGGATCTGCCGGAGGTTCCGGAAGAAGTTCGCAATGCGCTCTGCATCAACTTAGTGGAAACTATTGATGACGTGCTGGCGCTTGCCCTCGAAGAACCTGTGCCAACCGAGGCCGCCGCTCCCGATGAAGCGAAGACGCCGCCGCTTTGGACGCCGGAACCACCATCGCAAGGCATCCAAACAAGCTAATACTTTTTTTTAATTCAAGCAGGGTTTAGAGTTCAGCTTTGGATCGGCCATCAAACCAAAGACAGGCTGTAGCCTGAACTCTAGGCGGACAGACTGGGAGGTTTGTCCTATGTGCATTTTGCCTGCAAGCTCACTAAACATAACAACCCCCGGAGGACAATGAGAATGAGTAAACACGACGATGCAGATCTGATTCTAAAACTTTACGACCTGAGACGAGAAGCGACCATGCGTGAGGCGCGCAACTGGTTCTTCACTTTCAACCCGACCAGCGTTCAAGATGTACTCGATGCGCTCCTCGGTGAGCACAGCGGCCACTATCGTATGGTCATTTCCTACTGGGACATGGCTGCCGCGATGGTCAACAACGGCGCGATCGACGAGCAGTTGTTTAATGAAACAAATGGTGAGCACATCTTCATCTACGCAAAGATACAGCCGGTCATTGAAGAAATTCGCACAATGTTTGGCTCGCCCGATTTCCTGCACAATCTCGAAACCGTGGTGAAGCGCATTCCAAACATCGATGAAAAGATCACAACCATGAGAGCGCGTATGAAGCAATTCGCTGCCATGCGCGAGGAACGAACGGCGAAGGCGCAAGCGGCGGCGACTGCTACGTCCGCTTCATAGGTGAGTCAGGCCTGCTGACGGATAGCCCGAGCTTTGGAAGGTGATTAACTAAGGTGCAATTCGAGTTTTCCCCTGTCACTTGCAGGATGGGGGAAACCCGATTGCGCAAATCCTAAGCTCGTCAAAGATGAGAATTACCAGCGCCGAATTCCTGAAGAGCTCTTTCCAGGAGAGTGACTGGCCCCGCGATGCAAGACCTGAGATCGCCTTTATGGGCCGCTCCAATGTTGGGAAATCAAGCGTCATCAATTCCCTGCTTAGTACTCGCGGTCTGGCGCGCACGTCAAACACTCCTGGCCGCACCCAGTCGTTGAATTTCTTTGACATCAACAATAGCTTTCGTTTTGTTGACCTTCCGGGCTTTGGCTATGCACGCGTGCCGAAATCATTGCGATTAGGTTGGGGCGAGATGGTTACGAGCTACCTTGCAAAGCGGCAACAGCTTGTGCTATCAATTCAGCTCGTAGATTCGCGCCACGAACCCACAAACTTGGATTTGCAGCTTCACGAATGGCTTGCGCACAGCGCCAAGCCACGCTTAATAGTTGCCACAAAATCCGATAAGCTATCTAACAACGATTTGAAAACGAGTTTGGAGCGCGCGCGCCGCGTGTTCAAAGCAGCAACCGTGATAGCTTTTTCAGCGAAGAGCGGACACGGGCGGGACGAACTTTGGCGCAGGATTGAGAAAGCCCTGGCTGATTTTTAACTGTGAAACCTTGATTAGAAGTTGCGGATCGGTTAAGAATGGCCTTCCATATCTTAAATCGAGCCCTGAGTGCTCAAAATTCTCAAGCCCCTTTTGTTGATCGAGCTTCTTCGAGACCACGAATGGCCAACTACATTGCATCAAACGAGTAATTCCCCGTTCAGTCATTGGGTATCGAGGCAAATTGCGGAGCGTCTGTGAGAAGAGTATTTCGGCCGCCTCGCCGCTGAACGACGAGCAAGGTTCACCCGCAGCAGGGATGCCCGGTTTTTCAAGTTCTAACCTCCAAAGCTAAACAAAATTCAATCGCGGCAGAAAACAAACGCTTACGAATTAATTAGGAATCAATTGACATGTCACAGAGAACTCGTTCACGCTCGTCGAATTCAAATAACGACGACAATACCGATAACGGCGCATCCGTAGCGACTGCGGAAGCACCCGAAAGAGATGGCGGAGAACGGCGCGGTAAGGAAGAAGGCTTTCTGAACCTCGCCGACCTCAAGGAAATGTCCATCTCAAAGCTGACGAATATCGCCAAGGGCATGGACGTGCCCGGCGCCACGGGTATGCGCAAACAGGAATTGATCTTCAAGGTCCTGGCGGCGCAGACAGAGAAGAGCGGCCTGATCTTTTCCGAAGGCGTGCTCGAGACGTTACCAGATGGTTTTGGTTTCCTGCGCGCGCCGGAATACAACTATCTGCCCGGGCCAGACGACATTTATGTGTCGCCATCGCAGATAAGAAAATTCGATCTGCGCACCGGCGACACTGTCAGCGGCCAGATTCGTCCGCCCAAAGAAGGCGAGCGCTATTTCGCTCTCATCAAAGTTGAAGCAATTAACTTCGAGTCTCCCGACCAGGCCCGCGAAAAAGTTTTCTTCGACAATCTCACGCCGTTGTATCCGGAAGAGATGTTGAAGATGGAAACCACACAGGAGAACCTTTCCGCCCGAGTTATCGACCTGGTTACTCCATTGGGCAAAGGCCAACGTGGATTGATTGTCGCTCCGCCGCGCACCGGCAAGACGATGTTGCTTCAGACGATCGCAAACTCCGTTACTACCAACCATCCGGAAGTGACCTTGATTGTCCTGCTCATCGACGAGCGTCCGGAAGAAGTTACCGATATGCAGCGTTCGGTGAACGGCGAAGTTATCTCATCGACGTTTGATGAGCCACCGACGCGCCACGTGCAGGTGGCCGACATGGTGATTGAAAAAGCGAAGCGACTCGTCGAACACAAACGCGACGTCGTTATTCTGCTTGACTCAATTACGCGTCTGGCGCGTGCGCACAATGCCGTCGTGCCGCCCAGCGGCAAGATTCTTTCCGGCGGTATTGATTCAAATGCACTGCAACGTCCCAAGCGCTTCTTCGGCGCGGCGCGCAACATTGAAGAAGGCGGCTCGTTGACGATTATTGCCACCGCGCTGATCGACACGGGCTCGCGCATGGACGACGTCATTTTTGAAGAGTTCAAAGGCACGGGCAACTCGGAAATCCATCTCGATCGCCGGCTTAGTGACAAACGCCTGTTCCCGGCTATTGATTTGCAGCGCTCGGGCACGAGGAAAGAAGAGTTGTTGCTCAGCAAGGAAGACTTGAACCGCATCTGGGTTATGCGTCGCGTTTTGAATCCGCTTTCGCCGGTTGAGCAAATGGAAGTAGTGCTTGAGCGGCTCGAGAAGGCCAAGTCAAACGCCGAGTTTCTCGC
>DATNOG010000088.1:0-7719 GCA_035601415.1 Pyrinomonadaceae bacterium
CCTTTTCGGCAATCGGCACTGCTTCCTGGAACTTGCCGGCGTCGCGCAACTGATCGATCTGCTGAACCATATCACGCACCTCGGAGTCGGTCTGAGCTGGAGCGGAAGTGATAAAAACTGCGATTGAGCAAAAACAGACCATGCGCCACGTCCACCGGG
The DNA here is from genome assembly GCA_035601415.1 of Pyrinomonadaceae bacterium. Taxonomy (GTDB): domain Bacteria; phylum Acidobacteriota; class Blastocatellia; order Pyrinomonadales; family Pyrinomonadaceae; genus PSRF01. The sequence continues at coordinate 160 of DATNOG010000088.1, forward strand.
TGGTTCTGCCAAGGCACTGTGAAAGTTTTACAGTTAATTCATTCATAGGATGATTTGGTGTGAACTCGTGAATGGAGCTAAGGGGATCTGCGACATAGAAGGCAAAGCCGCGACGGGTAGCGGCGAGCGAGCGGGGAAGCGAGCGAGTTTCAAAACCGTGTCTGGCAGTCCTCGAGATTAACCGTGCATGATGTGGTCGATCTCTTCCTTTTCGTTGTTAAAGTTCCCATTCTTCATCCGGCTGAGTGTCGATTCGTGCCGTTGTGACATCGCAAAGAAATTGGAGCCGGCGCTGCTCTTTTTCCGCCGCCGGAAAAACCGAAACATAGAATTTGGCGCCCTCATCGCGATGCTTGATCCAGGTGCGCTGCGCTTCCCGCAAGTTCGATACCTGGTCCTTGTCCGCCTTCTGAATGATCTCGGAATAGCGCTTGTTCAATTGTCGATCTAATGCCTCGAACTTCGTCTTCAATTCCGGTTCGCTCGGCAAAGGATCGATTGGCTCAGCGCATGCGAGCGCCTCCGATTTCGTTTTGTTCAGCGTCCGAAGATAATCAGTGCGCTCAAATTTCTTCGTGCGGGTGTTGAAGTAAAGTAAGCTGCAGCGCAACGCCCTTTTTTCTTCGCCTCCACACAGCTTAATCAGGAGTCGACTCGAATCCAAGCTCCATGCAATGAAGGACGTCATCGCATAAACCCCGGCTGCGGAATAGTCCTTCTTCAAAGCTCCGAGCTTTACGCAATTTTCCCAGACTACGTCGTTGAACTCACCGTTTACCGGCTTGTCGATCTTCAGTGGGGTCATGACCTGGTAAACGTTGCCGTACCTCAAGCCTGAGCCTACGTGCCGCAGACCAAACAACCATTCCTCGTTAGGTGAGAAATGAAATTCGTCGTCGGTCGGCGAATCGGCGGACTGTTTCGGTAACTTCGCACGCCGCGTTGGATCTTTGGTAGAAACAACCCATACGTCTCCAGTTCCTTGTTCCGTTCCGGCGCCTTCAGCTGGGCTAAACTCAATTCGAAACGCGCCACTCGGACTCGTATAAAGAACTTCAGTTTTTTCGTCAGCGATTCCAATCCCAGTGAAACCGATGACAAGCCATGTAAGTAATCCGGTACCCGCTAGGCAACTTCGTTTCATTTCTCGTCAGGTAGCCGGGGAACAGTCATCATTTCCACGTTCAGCCATCGGTTGTTACTGACCTGTTTCTTGCGCCAGTAGCTTGGTGGCCTCTTCAACGTTGGCCTTGGTCGCGATTTTTTCCAAGCCGCGGTTCAGTTCGTCGTCTGATGCAGCGCCGAGAGCAATCGACTTCTTGAAATCGGCGATAGCCTTTTGCAAATCGGCAATCCGAGCTCGTCGATCGGTCGACTCTTTTGCGCGGTTGAGATAAAGCATACCGCGATTTTGATACACAAATGGTGCGAAATGCCCGTTCAACTTGATCGCCCGCGCATATAAGCGCAGCGCTTCTTCGTAATTGCCAGCTACTTTTGCCTTACCCGCCTGCATCGCTAACTGCATGTCTTTACTCGTTGCAGGATTTGGGCCGGTGCGCTTTTTCGTCGCATCATTTGCCGGGTTGAGCTCGATGTGCAGTTGGACCGGCCAGCCGGCGCGAGGAGGGGCGGGCAAACGAACGTTGCGCACCTTGTCGGCGACACAAACAGCTGTGCTCTGGTCAGGCGTTTGGAGCGTGCTTTCAACGCGACCATCAGCGGCGAAAATGAAAACGACGTCAAAGACGATTGGCAGCTTGGAATCTTTGGCGCATTCGTGGACAACGTCAGCCAGTTGCGGACGTGCTGCCTGTATCGCCGTCCCAAACTCAGAGTCGTAGTGTTTCCCTTCGTTAGTTTCCCTGAGACGGTTTGCCTCAGCAAGGGCTTCTGTGAAGGAACTAAACCGACTCGCAGTCGCTGCTGGCGTCGGTGATGCGGAGAGTGCTGGTGGTGATGAGGACTCGGCTTTGAGGTCGACATAGAAAACAGATCTCACCGCTTCGGTCAAAGCCGGCGAATCCTTGCAGTAGCTCGCTTGATCGCGCGATGAGAGGACAATGTAGGCGACGGCGCGCGGCAGTTGGACGTAGGCCACTCGTTCCCATTGCGAATAGGTTTTCGTCGCCGGGTATTCATTGATGAAATAAGGCCTTCCGTCTTTGGTCTTCCCGGATTCGATCTTCTCTTTCGGTTTGCCGTGCGTCTTTTCCATTCCCTTGATCGCGAATGCGACGAACTCGTTCACGTCTTCAAAATCCGTGCCGGCAATTTTCGCATAAATGACCGTTTTGGCCTTCGCCCAGGAAGAGCCTTTGGGATAAAGAACGCACGGCAATCTCTGCTCGTTGGCGTTGCCCAGCACCCAGTCTTTAGGTGCGCTGATATTAAAAGCGGCTTTGGGGCCGTAAACGATTCCGCCACTATACATCTCCTGTCCGAAACCTCTGGCCCAGATGAACAAGACAAGAATGCAAACAACAAAACGTCGGGCCATCAGCTCGTTTGATAGTTCTTTTGCCTATTCATTGATGTTGTCGAGGCCGGCAAATTTCCAGCCGCTTTTGGTCAATTCAAAGATGAAGCGAATCGGTGCGTTTTCCTTGTCGTCGGGACTCTCTTTGAAAGGGCAGTAGACCTCGTATCGCCGCGCCGATTCCTTTTGCGGCTCAGCACTTCGAAAACATTGCGCGGCATTGGCTTCGCCTTTGAAAATTTCGTTATACCGGCGCAAGAAGTCCTCCTTGTCCTTTACGGCTTTTACCCCATACGGCATCGACAACGGAAATTTCGTCATCTCCGCCACTGTCGCTTTTTCGCCAGCGATAACGGCAGATCTAAATTTTTTCCAAAACGCCGAAAAATCGGTCTGGGCAAAGGCGTTTGGAACTAACAACACAATCAAAATTGTGGCTAACCAAGTCCGCGCGCTGACCACCCGCCACGACCGGCAGGCGCGAATAGGCGCGAATGAATTTGATTCCGACGCTTTGACTGTTCCTTTAATCACGGTGTTCTCCTTTCGGCAGGATTTCCTGCGCATTTGAAGGTGAACGACGACTTCATTTTTCTTCCTCGAGCTCCTTTTCCGCCATCTGATGCGTTTTGATGATCTTCCAATTGCCGGCGGCGTCGAATTTCAACGTGAAAAGAAATCCCGCTTCCAACTTGCCCGACGTTCGCCCATAACACGGGGCGTACACGATCGCCGTAGTTGCGTCGGACCATTTGCGCAACTTCATAATGTCCCATTCTGGTGCGCAATGGCGCGGGTCAAAATGCTTTGGCAAATGGCCTTTGCCGAAACTGCACCAACTGCGGACCCTTTGTTTCATCCGCCGGTGAATCCACCGCTACCCATTTATCGCCACGTAGCTGATAAAAAGCGATCGACAGAAACGTCATATGATGCGCGTGCATCGGACTGTAATTGAAGCCAAACCGTTTCGAATCCGGCGCCCAGAGCAATTCCGGATCCTCACCAGCCGGCGCGGTACCCGGATTACATTGCTCGAAGAAATCGATCACAGTTTCGTCTGTGGAGAGTTTAACGAGTTTCGGTGCATCCCCACCGATGTACGCCCATTTTTTGTCTGGAGAAATTGGGGATTGCTCCTCTGCCGGAAATGGGGACTCCTGCGCATTGGAAACACCGTAGCTGATTGCGCACACGATGATGACGCCAAAAGTGCAAAAAGATTTTATTGTTCGTTGGCTTTCTTTTTGTCAGGCCAGACAAGCTGCCGCAATACCTTGATTCTTTCCTCGGTTAGCTTGCTTTTCTCGGCAACGGAGTTGTTGGCGTCCCGCTTCTTTAACCACGCGATTTGGTCCTGCTTGACCTTTGCAAATTCTGACAGCGAAAGCACGAAATGAACGGCCTTGTAAACATCATTCATGCGTTCATCCAAATACTTGAATTTGCTTTCTTCGGATCGAAAAAATGATTTCTCGTTGTAAGAAAGTGGTTCCTCGGCGTCCGGGAATTCTTTAAAGGGTTCTGGTGAGACAGCGTACACCTCGAAGCAACAGGAAGCCTCCGACGCGCTTTGCAGCATTTCATTGTCTTTCGCGGTAATCGCTCGCGCCGAGGTCGCCGTCCATTTTTTTGAACGTGGATCGAAGATACCTTGAAATAAGGCATAATACGTCTCAACACCTTCAAGCTGCTTGGGATTATTGCTGGCCTCGGCGAACACGCGAATTTTTGGCCCTGCTTCGATGTAAAATTGTGGATACACATCCGCGTCCACATCGCGCGATTGCTTTTTGATCGTCGCGTCGATCGCCTTGCGAATGTGTTGGCCGATATCCGTCTGTGTGAAACTGTCACCCTTGGGTTCCAAGACGGCCGCCGACGCGAATCCGTACCGCTCCCAATAGGTCGCGATACACAGTTTGGAATCAGGCGTCCACTCCGCGTCCAGGTGAGCGTGATTCTCGCCCTCGACATATTCGAAATTCTTGATCTTGCCGAGCAGCCGATGGTTTTGTAAATCGGCGAAGTAATCGACGAATTCCTCGTCCTTCTCAGGTAGCAGCACTGTCGCACCATCGTCCACGTGTGATGAGGTGGTGACGACGATCCCATAATGCCCATCGGGCGAACGCGATGCTTCGTGAAGCGTGAGATGTTCCGGCCAGTCTGCCGCAATCAGATCAAACGTGCTTAGGACCGGAGCCACTAGCAGTACCCGGATAAGTGTAGCTACGACTTGCGGAATGTAGGATTCAAGCCGCCGGTTCATTCTTCCATGTCGTTTCGGTTTCCCAACCTTCCTCACGGATACCCCATCAACGAAGCTCCCGTAATTAGCTGTTCCTTTTGCATGATTGACCTTGTCTCTGGTTTGGTCGTGAGCAGCGCTTTGATCTTTTCCATATCCAGCTGTGTAGGGAGGCTCGTTTGGACACAGCTGAATAGCTTTGCATGATTCGCCGTTGAGTGCGTTCTGTCATCACAATTTGAATTCTCAGTTCCTCAGCATACGTGTTAGACGTAGGTTTAACGCTGCGCCTTGGCTTCCGATGCCAGCCGCTTCGCTTCTTCGGCATCCAGGTTTCGAGGCACAAGTTTGAACGAGCCGACCAATTCTTTTACCAATGGATCTACCTCCTTTTTGGCTGGCGAAACTGAAAGGACAAAAACCCCATCCTTCGCAGCAAGCCCGATCAAATACGATGACATCTTTGCACCTCGGTCATTGTACACTCTTATCTCAGTCACCTTAACGTCCTTTCCTGTTCCTATTAAGTCTTCTCGGATATTACTTTCAACTCGACTCGCATGTTGATGCCAGTAATTTACTTCCCATTGAGCGTGAGCGCTCAACAAGTCCCTGTTGTTTTGAAGCTTCTTTTTATCGACAAAGGAAACCATCATTCCAACACCCCTTTTGTAGCAGGATATGATAAGCGTCTTGAAGTTTTGCGCTGTTCCCTATTATGCGGAATTCGGCGTACTCGTTATCGTGTGCATACGCGGCATTCCACCCGTTGGAAGTTTTCATGTAGATTGGATCTTTGGGAGGTTCTGCCTGGGCACCTTTAACTGCCAGCAGTATGACCGCTCCCAGCAGTAATAATTCAGAAAGAAGTTTCATAAACTCTCCCAGCGTCTAACGAGAATTCGGCGCCAACAATCTGCAATTAAAGGCAGATAAAATCGGTATAATCGGGTTGGGTTCGAGTCGGCCGAGGAGTAACAAGTCGTCCATGCCGGCATCAGTAACACCCGTCGTTTCATCACTCGGATCCATTCTCCTTAGCGACGTTCCGGGACAACTTTCTGCTTCAACTCCTTCCCTACAGGTGCACGCAGAGTGTTGATAATTGCTTTTCCGTTCTTGGCTGTTCGGCTCCGGCGTCCGCGGAGCATCCTGAGCAAGACCCGAATCGCAGGAGGTGATGAGAATAGGGAAGAAAAGGCGACTAATTGTTTGCCACATGATGACACTATTCATTTACCTCTCAATTCCCGGTCCCCATTCTCGATCCTATTAATTTCTTTGCGCTCCTCTGCGTTCAATCCGCCGACTCCTTTCTCCGGCACCTCGAACGTCCTTGTGACTTTCCAGTTGCCGGCAGGATCGAATTTGAGGGTGAAGAAAAAAGACACGCTCACCGCTTCCGTTTCGTCTCCGATTTCGACAGTTTTAACCTTACGGGCATATAAAAGCGCAGTGCTTGAGTCGATCCATTTGCGAACTTGCCAGCTTGTCAAAAACGGCCAGTCCGCCCGCAGTTTCAGCTTTTTTTCCTGCCTTGCCATCGCAGGATCGAGCGGCGCAGTCGTGGCGGCGTTGGATTCTAGCGAATCGAGCTTGCGCCACGTGTTCCCGTCGAATTGATAAAATTGCACCGTTTGATAGGCCTTGCCCGGCTGAAGGTTAAATGCAAAGCGTTTTGAGTCCGGCCCCCAAACGATGTTTGCGTAGCTAGGCGCTCGACCCAGCGCTTCTGCGAGTCCGTCAGCGTATTCTTCTTCGGAGAGCACGAGGGAACTCTCGTCGCTGCCAGCTTTTGCGATAACAAAATCGTCCTGTTCACCGGCCGCGCCACCGCGAAACTCCCACTTCCCATCCGGCGAAATAGATCTCGCCTGCGACTTTTCCTGCTCCTCTGCAGAGTCGGATGTGGCGACAAGCAAAAACGCCGCAGCGAATGTCCATGTAACAAGGGGATTGCACATGCGAAGGCCTTAGTCAGTTGTTTCGTTCGGTGTAATTTCGCCCGCCCCGCCGTAGCCTGCGCGCAGGCGGGTAAATGCAGCTGAGGGGATCAGCGACATAAAAGGTAAAGCCGCGACGGGTAGCGGCGAGCGAGCGGGTAAGCCAAGCGAGTTTCAAATGCGTGTCTGGAGTCTCGGCAGTTCATTCTTCTACCTCAGTCTTCGTTTTTCCAACCTTCTTGACCGAGGCGTGGTGCTGCTCGTCAAAGGCGAGTGTGAATCGCAGTTCGCCCGTGCAGGTGGCACCACTGTCACGACAAAGCATCATCAAATCGCTCGATAGCTCCAACTCTCCTGAGTTTAACCATCGCAAAGGCGTCGCTGCGCCTCCGTAGTTCTTCACGGCACCGCAGTCCTTTGGGAACTTGATATGCGGAGACGGCAACTCCTCAGGTAAGGCGACGTGCTCGAAACTTGAGCCGTCCCAAAAATAAACGCTTACTTCGCCCCCTTTATAGCCACGGTTGCCATAGGCTACCCGTTTTGAATCATGCGACCACACCAGAATTTGGCTGACCTGACCTGGGTTGTGCCAGGCCTCCCCTAGATCGACCTTGACCTCGCCGGACGCCTTCTCGATCAGCTCAACCTTTTGTTCATCGACAATCCGCAAAGCAAAGCGCCCATCGGGCGATAGATATTTGATCTCTTCCTCTGCCGCTAGCCACTCCCAAGGGTATGCGACGTAGCAAGCAACAGCGATCGACAAGAACGCTTTCAGCGCTCTCATTCTTCAAGGTGCACCGAGTCCATGATGTGATCTATCTCTGCCTTTAACTTGGGATCGGTGTTCAAATTTGAGGTGAAGGTGACCTCTAGCAGCTGGC
>DATNOG010000089.1:0-19745 GCA_035601415.1 Pyrinomonadaceae bacterium
GGCTAGGCAAGGCAGGAAAGTTGTGGAATTCAAACACGATTAGGTCTATAAAGCTCCTGAACAAGCGGATGTCTTTGCGGGTTTCCAGTTGAGGCTTGGCAAGCTGTTTGCCCCCTTGCTTTTCCTCAGCCAGCTAATCAATTTTCTGTTTCCAAAACTGCTCTCTTCGAAAAGATACCCGTCCAGATTGAGGGGCAAATAGATGAAGTCGTCAACCGCAAAGTCTTTCAGCAAAAAGCTGGCTTGCCCTTCGTCAAACCTTCTTCTCTCATTCAGCTCGCAAACGCTCGCGCCTGAGATTAACTTTTTGGTGAAGCAACACTTGGCCACATGCGATTTTTGCTATTGCGAGATACCGCTGCTCTCTTTTTACACTGCGCCTCTTAAAGGCGAAACGCGAGTGCCCGAGCTGCCAATCAATCTCAGAGTCCTGGCGGAATCAATTTTTCTCAGGTGCAGATCGGGGCAAGGTGAAGATTGCAGGCGTCGATGGGGAAAAAGGTTTCACCATCATCAAGGTTGCGGGTGCGCAGGACTGTAATTGACTACCACGTTTTCCCTGGGTTCAGCTTCTGCCTTCAGGAATAGAGTCCTTCAATCAGGTCGTAAAACCTTTCATCGACTACTCGTCGCTTAACTTTCAGTGTCGGCGTGAGCTCGCCTTTGTCGATACTAAATTCATCCGGCAACAAAGCGATCCTTCGGATCCGTTCATAATCGGCCAGTTCGCGCGTAAGTTGCGAGATGTCGCTTTGCACTAACTTCACGGCCGCCGGAAACTCGGCCAGTTTGGAACGATTAGCAGGAAACTCTACGCCGTTTTCAGAAAGGGCCGCCTTTAAAGCTTCCCATTCGGGAACAATTAGCGCTGCGGGTTGTTTGCGACCGGCGCCGACAACCACTACCTGACTCACAAACGCGCTCTGTTTCAAAAGACTCTCAATCTGTTGCGGCGCTACATACTTCCCGTTTGAGAGTTTGAAAAGGTCCTTCTTACGATCGGTAATGTAGAGGTGCCCTTGCTTGTCGACATGTCCGACATCGCCGGTGGCAAACCAGCCGTCATTCAAAACGGATGCGGATTCCTCGGGATGGCCGTAATAGCCACGCATGACGTTTGGTCCGCGCAACAGAATTTCACCATCCCCGGCTATCGAGATCTCAATTCCCGCAAAGGGTAAACCCACCGAACCTACCTGATTGTTTTCGGGCCGATTGGCCGAAACTATGCACGTCTCCGTCGCGCCGTAACCTTGCAGGATGGGGATTCCGGCCGCGAGAAATGCGTACGAAAGCGCCGGCGAAAGCGGCGCTCCGCCGGAAACGAAATATCGCAAACGCCCGCCGACCCCTTCGCGCCATTTGGAAAACACCAACCGGCTGGCCATTCGCTGTTGCATCGACAAGCCTGGCCACACGCGGCCGCCTTTGTCTTTCTGCGCCGCATATCGCTGACCGATCTCGAGTGACCGCATGAAAATCTTGCGCTTGATTCCCGTTTGCGAAAGCCCCTTCTTCACAATGCGGTGATAAACCTTTTCGAAGAGGCGTGGCACCGCGGTCATGATTGTCGGTCTTACCTCGCGCAGGTTTTCTCCTAGCTGATCGAACGATGCCGTGTAATAAACAGAAACGCCGTTGTAACAGAAGATATAAAAACCGGTTCGCTCGAAGATGTGTGAAAGCGGCAACACTGACAGTGCCACGTCAGTTGAGGCGATGGGCAAGCCGGCGGTGATAGCCAACACGTTTGAGAGGAAATTCCCATGCGTCAGCATCACTCCCTTTGGTTCGCCGGTGGTTCCCGAAGTGTAAATTACGGTCGCAAGATCTTCAGGTCTGATCGCTTTGAGATAGGCGTCGAACGCAGCCTGCTTATTCTGGTCACGTTGCCGGCCTGCCTGCTCCAGCGACTCGAGCGTGGTTGACCTTTCAATGTCCTCATCCGCGCCCGCGTCAAAGAAAACAACTCTTTCCAGAAAGTCCAACCCATCAAGTGCCGGCGCCGCATGTTTGAATAACTTTTTGTTTGAAATAAAGATTGCGCGGACGCCTGCATCAGTGAGGATGTAACGAATTTGATCGACTGCCTGGGTCGTGTAAATCGGCACATTAATCGCGCCCAGGCTCAGGATAGCAAGATCGGCTATGGACCACTCGGGACGATTTTCTGAAAGTAAGGCAATGCGGTCGCCGGGCTTCACGCCGAGGTCAGCCAGACCGAGTGCTACATGACGCACGCGATCGACAAACTCAGCCGCAGAAATATTTATCCACCCATCCGCTCGCTTATGATTGAGCGCGTCATCTTTCGCATGCCGTAACGCCGCGCTCAAGCAGAGCTCCGGCACGGACGAAGCAGTTGCCGATTCGACATGGTGGTTTCTTTGCTTTTGAAGAAAGGCGGAGGCCAAGTTGCACCGTTATATGTTGGTCTCTACGAACCGAATTCTCTTAGTGCAAGCATAATAATACGTCAGCTCTGACATGCGAACGTCAGACTGCGGCGGCTGTCTCAGTCGTCTCCAGAGTCTCTGTCTCGGTTCGCGATGTCTCGCTCCGTTTCTTCTTTCGCCTGGTCTGCACTTCCTCGACCCGCCCGTTCATCGTTGCCAACGCCGCCAGCACCAGAAACAGTAGCGAATTGGAAGTTGTATGTAACGTAAAGTCGAAAAAACTGTGGACCAGCACCGCGAAACATCCAGCCAGCGCGCCAGTCGCAACGCCACGTCTGAAATCGTCGCGCGACTCGCGACGCGCAAAGCCCATGCGAAACAGTGCCACCAAAAATACCAATCCGAGAGCCGCGCCGACGATCCCGCCGTCGGACAACACCTGCAAATAATCATTGTGCGCCTGCTCTAAACGGTAAAGACCGTTCCTCGTATCGTACCCGGTGTACACAACCCCAAAAGCCCCCAGTCCGGTTCCGATCACGGGATGGTTTTTTATTATGTCAACCGTCACACTCCAAAAATGCGCGCGTCCCGTCGTCGGATCGTCAGTATTGACTGAGCCCACTAACCGGCTCAGTGCTTCCTCTCCTCCCAACAAGACGACGCCGCCAAACAAAGCAATCACCAGGGCCAACGCTAGTCCTGCCTTCATGGCAGCACTTTTAATGCGAGGCCTTTTTTCGCTTCGTTTTTTCCGGTGACGTCGCCCAATTCCCATCAGCGAAACCAGGAAAAGCAGTTCTGCCACCAGGCTGACAATGCCGCCGCGCGAGTTTGTCATTACCAGGGCAACGGCCATCAAGGCGGCGGCGAACATGTAAATGAACTTTTTCTCTCTTTCTACTGCGTTTGAGAAGATCAAGCCCAGCGGCAACGCTATGGTTAATTCCATGTAACCCGCAAAGTGATGGCGATTGATGAATGGACCAAAAGCCTGGCTTTGCGGCATTTCGCGAATCCAGTAAACACGCGTCGGACTGGTAAAGGATTGGGTCAAACCGAAGATTGCCAGAAAGAATCCGAATATGGTGATTGTTCTGACGAGCAAACGAAGACGCTTTGGGGTATCGACAAACACCAGTGTAGCCCCGAAATAAATCAATAACGCGATTACCTCTATGACGATAAAGCGCGTCGCGTAAGGATCGAAAGACAAGCTTCGAACCAGCGGAAGTGGTACCGCGCCCACACTGTCTGGATTTCTAAACGGCAGCAGTTGAAACAGGCCCAACGCGAGCAGGCCTAAGACTGGAAGCTGCAAAATGTTTCGGCTGACACGCAGCGTCCCCAGATTCCAGCTATCAATCACCCAAAGAACCAACAGCACGACGCTGCCAATGAAAAACCCTGCGAGCGACCAGGCATGCACGGTGCCATAAGCAAGCGCCGAGAGGATGATCGCCAAACAAATAATTAGAAATGAAAAGCGGCTGGCCAGCGTGTGGCGGATGCGATAGCTGATATAGCCTCGCGCCTCGGCAATACGCACTTCAGTTTCCGGCGAAACGAGTGCGCTATTTTCTGGACTTGAGATCGAAGTCGTCATACCAAACAGTACCAAAAATCGGACAGACCGGAGCATCGACACAAGCCGGCCGAGATATTTTTATTCTGACCGCTTCAGATTTAGCTGCTGTCTTAAACGACAGGGCAATGCGTTGCCAATTGCTATTGCCGCTGGGCACCTCTCCGGAATTTGCAAGCACAGTAGTTTCATCGGCAGCGTCAGTGATCGCAACCATCGGCGTAGACGCGCTCTCCAACCGTTCAGTTTGCACGTAACATTCAAAATCATATTGCGTATTAGGCGCCACCGGCACCAACTGCGAAACATTAATACCCTCGATGTGTGAACGCACCTGGAAAAAGACCCTGAGGCTGTGACTTCCAGTGTGACCGACACGCGCATCGATTCCTATCTGCAACTGCGGGGCAGTCTGGACTTGCCAACCAAACACCGCGCCTGGGCCATGAGCCAGGTTACCTTCCAAGCCACCATCAATAATCTTTCCAATCTCGGCACGATACGAAGGTCCGGGCGCCACGTCGTTCCAGACATTCATTGCCTGGTGAAAATGGTTTGCCTTGATCAGCCCCACTATGATTGAGTCGGCGGCCGGGCGATTTTCTCTCTTTTCGGATTCCGTCAACGAATTCCAAAGTCGCAGTCCTTCGTCAATGCGGGAACGCTCGATCAGGTAGAACGAAAACTCCGCGCGGATCTCGGGAGCATTTCCGATCGCAGTTTTTAGCGCTTCAAAGTCGTCCTTATTTACCTGCCAGGCAAAATTGAAGAGCTGCGATTGCAGGTCGGGGTTTTCCTCGCCGGCCTTACGCAACTCCGCGAACGCCTCCGTATAACGATCGGTGCGCAGCAACAAATTTCCCAGGTACCAGCGCGGAAAGGCATAAGCGGGAGCGAGCTTGACCGCTTGCCGCAATGATTTTTCCGCATTCTCAAAATCGCCCGCCTGCTCTTGCGCCTCGCCCAGGGACATCCAGAACCTGTAGTCGTTTGGCGACAGGCTAACTGCCTTCTCGTACTCAGCCACACTCTGCCCAATCTGATCCGGAGGCAACTCGAGTTGGATGATGTTGCCAATGCGCCAGTGTGGCAGCGGATCTTTCGGGGCCCAGCCGGCCGCCATTTGCGCAACTTCCAGTCGTCGTGTTTCCGGAGCGAAGTATTCCGCGATGGTATTGCCAATGTACCAGCGCACGACAAACCAGGATGCAAACAGCGCCAACATCACGGTGAGGATCATGAAGGCCTTTAGCGGCGCGCGTGCCTTCAGTTGCATTAGCTGGTCAGGCATAAGTGCGGGTGAACTTTTCTGGAAAGCCGGGAATGTAGTTGGGCAATTTAAAACTGCGTCAGGTCCTCGATAGTTATGCGCATGCGCTTTAGGGCGATCGACTGGTCGCGACAAAAGCCAAGTATCTCCTGGAGCCTTGCTTCAGTCATGCGAGAACTCGAAATCAATACTTCATCAACTTCGTGCTGCCGGCAAATCGCACTCAGATCGCCATTGCCGCCATAGACCTTGAGACCATGAATGACTTTTCCGTACTTGGCCGGATCGTCGTCTACAAAACCAACGGGCGCGTATTTTAACGCGCGATTATTTTGCAGTTCTCGCAGCAATAATTCCCCGCCATCGCCTGCGCCATAAATCAGCACGCGCCGGCCATCGCCCGCTCCCGGCGCCGGCAAAACTTGCCTAAACAAACGAAAGGCCATGCGACTGCCGGCCAGAAACATGAACATCAAAACGCCGTCAATAACAAATATCGTCCGCGAGAAACCTTCGAAGCGAAACGCAAAAAGAATTGCCAGCACGCTCAGCACCGAACTAAGCACTACTGCCTTGGCAAAGACGATCAGGTCGTCGAGACTCGTATAGCGCCAGATGCCGCGGTACACGCCCATCACCAAAAACGCAGCCATCTTGACGAAAACCAACACCGGCAACGTTCGCAGGAAAAGTGTCCAGGCCGCGCTGCCTGAGAGTGCGCCAAACTTCACCGCGTAAGCGCACCAGTAAGACAACAGGATCAGAATTACATCCAGCAGCACTTCAAAAATGCGCCGCTTGTACGACAGATCGATCAGAAACGCGTAAGGCGAATTGTCGCGCAGCGCCAGCACTTCTTCGGTTTCGTCATAGACCTTAACGCCAGCCAGATAAACGCCGATCAGCGTCAACAACACAGTAAAACCGGCTATGGCGGCCAGACTTACATCAAGCTTGACTCGTTGGACCAGCAGCGCCAGCAGACCCGACAGCGCCGCAAATCCGTAGAGCATCCAGACCGCATGGCGTTCCGACATGCCTAATGCCACCAGCCGATGGGAAGTATGATCGCGCCCTCCGGTAGACGCGGCCCGCCCCGAGAACTTGCGCAGGATAGTGACAAAGGTCGTGTCGAAAATCGGAATGAAGAGAACGAGGATGGGAACTGCCAGCACCGGCAATAAACTGCGCGACCGTCCACCGGAAACATTCACCAGTGCGGCACTGGCGAGAAAGAAACCTATGAACATCGAACCCGAATCGCCCATGAAGATCGATGCCGGGTTGGAGTTGTAAACGAGAAAACCAAGCAGCGCGCCGGCGAAAGTCGCCAACATGAGCGCTTCGGTAAAATGTCCCGTGCTTAGAAAACTGAGAGCGAGAAAACCAGAAGCAATCACCGCAATGCCCGTCGCCAACCCATCCATGTTGTCCAGAAGATTGAGCGCATTGGTCACGCCAATCAACCAGAAAATAGTGATAGCGACATTCAGCGCTGAGTAACTGGTCCATGGGAGACTCAAGCCGTAATAGATCACAAAGGCCGAACCCATTACCTGCCCAATGAGTTTTTGGTAAGGCTTGGTGTGTAGAAAATCGTCAACCAGACCAACGAGAAAGAGGAAGGTGCTGGCGGCCACGATCACCAAACTGTAAGGTGTGCGCGGCAAAAAAGCGAAATAACTGATTACCACTGACAGCCAGATGGCCACGCCACCCAGCATGGCCGTCGGCTTCTTGTGCCAGCGGTCAGTCTTCGGCTTTGCCACCATGCCAATGCGCCGCGCCAGTAGGCGCACCAGTGGGGTCAGCACCAGCGCCAGAATGGCGGCCACAGCCACAGCGAGAAAATTCAGCGAGCTAAACGGCATACTCCGAAAGCGAGATCTGCAAACGGTTTCAGACTAAGAAGTGTAAGAGGAAAGCTAATCGATAGCAGGCATCAAATCAAGTCAGGAATGGAGCAAAGTAACGTTAATCGTCCAGGGATGAAGGCCGGCCGCTGTGATAGTCAATGACGCTTTGCAGGATGCCGTCGAGCTTCATCTTTGGTTGAAAGCCGACGAGCTGTTTGATTTTTGAGGTATCGGGAACGCGGCGCGGCATGTCTTCAAAGCCTTCCTCGTAAGCCTCGTCATAAGGCACGAAGACAATCTCAGAATCCGAATTGGTCAGCCCTTTTACTCTTTCTGCCAGCTTGACGATGGAGATTTCTTCAGTTGAGCCGATGTTGTAGACCTGGCCCACGCTGTCCGCATGGTCCATTACCTTGATCAGCGCGCCCACGACGTCGCCAACATAACCGAAGCAACGCGTTTGTTTGCCATTGCCATACACGGTGATAGGACGACCAGCGAGCGCTTGCTTAACAAACGTGGGAATGACCATGCCGTAGCGTCCGGTCTGCCGTGGACCAACGGTATTAAAGAGTCTGACGATAGTTGTCGGCAATTTTTTTTCGCGCCAGTAAGCCAGCGCCAGAAACTCGTCAATCGCTTTCGAGCAGGCGTAGCTCCAACGCCCTTTGGTGGTCGCACCCATTACGAGATTCCCATCTTCGCGAAACGGCACATCAGTGCTCAGCCCATAGACTTCGGAAGTGGAAGCGACCAGGACGCGCTTTTGTTTCTTGTTTGCCAGTGCCAGCACCACTTCGGTGCCGCGCACGTTTGTTTCAATGGTGCGCACCGGACTTTCAACAATCAGCTTCACGCCCACTGCAGCCGCCAGATGGATCACCACATCAGACTGATCGACAAGCTCAGCCGTGACTGGCTGGTTGTGGACCGAATCAATCGTGTACTGAAAATGCGGATTGCTCTTGAGGTGGCGAATGTTTTCGATCGTTCCGGTTGATAGATCGTCTATCACCAGCACTTCGTCGCCGCGCTGCAAGTATGCATCCGCCAAATGAGATCCGATGAAGCCGGCGCCGCCGGTTATGAGTACACGCAACAGTTTGCGCTCCTTTATGTCCGACAAACTTTAGTTTGTCGCTGATTTTTTAACCTATTATCCTTTTTACCTGCCGCGACAAACTAAAGTTTGTCGGACAGCAACTCCGCGTACAAACTCTTGATATCTTCCAACAACCGGTCTTTTGAATAGTGGGTCAAAACGAATTGTAAACCATGCTCACCGATTTCGCGACGCAGCGACTCGTTAGCAATCAAATGATCCAAGCCGGCGGCAAACCCTCGGGCATCGTCGGGACGGACACGAACGCCACGCTCGCAAATAACAAACGCTCCATCCCCACTCTCAGAAAGTGGTTGACCCAACAAGTCAATCACCCCGCCGACGGCAGTGGAAATCACTGGCCGCGCGTTTGCCATAGCTTCGATCAGCGTAAGTGGCGTGCCTTCGTTGCGCGATGTCAGCGCGACAATATCCAGCGCGGGATAAAAGTTCTCCGGATCGCGACGGCTGCCAACGAAAATCACATCGTCATGCAATCCGCCAGCTTGCGCCTGCCTCTCGAGCTTGCTGCGAAGATGTCCGTCACCGATAACTATGAACCGGACGCGCCCGGGCAGTTGTCCACTTGCAAACTGTTCCTTGAAGAGCGCGGCAGCTTGCAGAAAAAGCTCGTGGTTTTTGATTTCAGTGAGCCGGCCGACGATACCGACGAGGATGTCGTTTGCGTTTGCCTGCAACTCATCGCGAAAGGTATTGCGGCGTTGCTGCCACTGAGCATAAACCTCTGTGTCGAGTCCGAGTGGAATTACCGCAAATTGACTGGCACGACCAACCGCAAACTCCTGGTTGATTTCCCGGCGCTGTTGTTCGCTAACAACAATAATGCGATCGGTGCCGAGTCGCGCCAGGATCTTTTCTATGCTTAGAAACAAACGCGTCTTTGCTGGTCCATAGTAGCTGTGAAAAATATGGCCGTGGTAAGTGTGGACGAAGTAGCAAGGACGCGGCTGACCGAGAAATGCCCGCAGCGTCAACCAGCGATAAAGCAAGCCTGCCAACCGGCCGACAGTGCCGGCCTTCGCGGTGTGTGTATGAACAATGTCAGGTTGCTCGCGGCGAAAGAGGCGGTAAAGCTTCCAAACGGTGAGGGCATCCTTTAGCGAAATCTCGCGGCTCATCTCGGGAACAAAAACGGGAGTGACACCCATCTCGGTTGCGAAATACCCCATGTCGTCTTCGCCCGAGGGAACTGTGCCGGCAATCAGGAGAGACTCAAACTGCGGGCTGGACAGGCCCTTAGTAAGCCAAATGACATGTTTCGCTGGCCCGCCAACATTAAGGCGGGCGATGACGCGAACGATCTTTGCTACATTTGCGATTTTTGATCTTTGATTTTTGATCTGTTCACGATCTTTCATCGAAGATCTCAAGCGCGCGAACGGGGTGTGGTGAAATTTATGGACAGGCAAATCAGACGTTGGCGCTGATCTCATTGGGACGCGGCATTTCCAACTTGTTGGCTCCCGTTTGCGCTACCAGGTTCGAGGCTCGCTGCAAGCTTTCAAAAGTCCCGGCGTCGGTCCACCAGCCATCGAGTTCTTCCCACGTCATCTCTTCTCGCTTGATGTAGGCGTTATTGACGTCGGTAATTTCCAATTCGCCGCGGCCCGAAGGCTCAAGCGTGCGAATGATGTCATACACCTCGCCGTCGTACATATAAATCCCGATGACCGCGTATTCCGACTTTGGTGCTTTCGGCTTCTCCTCAATACGCAGAACGTTTTGCCCACTGAGTTCGGGAACTCCGAAGCGCTCAGGATCGGGAACCCGCTTCAAAATGATCTTGGCTCCTTTTTCTTGCTCCTTGTACGCGCGCACTGCCGCCGCGATGTTGCCCTCAATAATGTTGTCACCCAGCACCACACAGACCGGTTGTTTGGCGGCGAAATGTTCCACCAGCGAAAGCGCCTCGGCGATGCCGCCCTCGCCCTCCTGATAAGTGTAGTTAAGATGTTTCAGACCAAAAGCTTTTCCGTTTCCCAACAGCTTGAGAAAATCTCCGGCGGAATTGCCGCCAGTCACAATCATGATGTCAGTTATGCCCGCGTTCACCAGGGTTTGAATCGGATAATAAATCATCGGCCGATCATAAACCGGAAGGAGGTGCTTGTTAGTTACCGCGGTCAACGGCCGCAATCGCGTTCCCAGCCCGCCTGCTAAAACTACACCTTTCACTCGACACCTCCGCTTTTGTCAGTTGTTGGTCAGTAGTCAGTAGCAATGCTCGGAGTTTGCTCGACAGTGGTTCACTAATTCTTCCTCGACCGACAACTGACTACGGACCACTGACTACTGACTACTAACTCACTAATCAATAAACCTTCGAAACCAAAGTTCTAGCATCAGCAACGTCCAGAGCTGATGGGAATAGTCTCGCTCGCTGCGCGTGTGCAACTCGACCAGACGTTTGACTGCATCCGGTTTAAAGAGACCGCGCTTCAGAGCTGACTCAGAAAGAATAGTCTCGCGCAAAAACGGCTGCAGCTTGCCGCGAAACCAATGGCCAATCGGCACGCCGAATCCCATCTTGCGCCGGTCCACGTTTTCCGCCGGCAGCAGTTTCTTCAACACCTGCTTCAACAAATACTTGGTGGTCAGCCCGCGCAACTTGTACTTCTCCGGCAGGCTCGCCGCAAACTCAATTACGTGATGATCGAGAAATGGAGAGCGGGCCTCGAGTGAATTTGCCATGGTTGCAATGTCAACTTTTACCAGCAGATCGTTGGGCAGGTACGTCATGATGTCGGTGAGCAAGGCCGCATCGACAATGCCTGAGCCGTTGGCGCGCGCAAACCATGGATCGATTATGCCGGCCGGGGAGTGCGCCTGTGTTTTCTGCCTGAAATTGTCCGTGCACAAATCCTGTTTGGCTTGCGAATCAAAGACGCTTAACCAGCGCAGATAACGTTCGACCTTTGGCAACGAGGCCGCTTCGACAAACCGCTTCACATCTCGCACCCGGCCGCGTTTGGTTTCCGAAGACGGCATTAACTCTATCGCCTGGCGCAACACTGTGTCTCGTAACACCGCGGGTATCCGATGATACTTCTCGGCCAGTCGCATCGCGGCGTAGCGCTCATAGCCGGCAAAAGATTCGTCGCCGCCATCGCCGTTCAAAGCGACCGTCACATGTTTTCGAGTTTCGCGCGCAACGTAATAGGTGGGAACGGCCGAAGAATCTGCGTATGGTTCGCCGTAGTGTTCAACCAGGATCGGTAAAACTTCAAGCGCGTCGGGACGGACTATGAACTCGTGATGGTCGGCGCCCACGTGTGCGGCAACTCTGCGCGCATGCTGCAGCTCGCTGAATTCCTGCTCTTCAAAGCCGATCGAGAATGTTTTTACCGGCGCGCTGGATTCTTCGCTCATCAGCGCGACCACAGCGCTCGAATCGATGCCGCCGGAGAGAAAAGCACCAAGCGGCACTTCCGACATTAAGCGCACCTTCACTGCGTCGCGCAGGATCTTGATGGCCTCTTCGCCAGCTTCCTGCTCACTGATATCAACCTTCCTCGAGAAGTCAGGCTGCCAGTAACGTTCGATCCTAATTTCGCCTTTGCGGTAGCGCAGGCTGTGTCCTGGTTCAAGCTTTCTAATTTCTCGATAGGCTGTAAGCGGCGCCGGCACGCACATGAACGAGAGATAGTGGTTGAGCGCTTCAAAGTCGATGTCTTTGCCAATGTCGGGATGCTGCAACAGGGCGCTGAATTCCGAGCCGAAAACAAGCTGGCCATTAACCTGAGCATAAAGGACCGGCTTCTTGCCGACCCGATCGCGCGCGAGAAAAAGTTCCTGAGTGCGTTCGTCCCAAATCGCGAACGCAAACATGCCGCGCAAATGTTTGGGACAATCGGCGCCGTATTGATCGTAAGCGTGAATGATTGCTTCGGTGTCGCTGTTTGTATAGAAGGTGTGGCCCAGCTTCTCGAGCTGGTCGCGGAGCTGGCGGTAGTTGTAGATCTCGCCATTGAAAACAATCCAGGCGCTGCGGTCCTGGTTATGAATTGGTTGCGCGCCACCGGCGAGGTCGATAATGGAGAGCCGCCGCATCCCCAACCCTACGGGGCCGTTGAGATAGAAGCCGTCGTCATCGGGTCCACGATGACGCACGGCGTCCGCCATGCGCGTCAGCAGTGCCCGATCAACATCCAGTCCGTCACTACGAACAATTCCTACAATTCCACACATAACGCTTCAGTGCCGCGCTTGTTTACTTTGAAGAACTCAATGCCTGGACGGCAACGCTGGCGCCTTTTCGAGCGGCGAGTTCCTCTCGTTGCAACAACCGCAATCGCTTTCGTTCTTCGCTTTTTTCTTGGATCAGGACAAAACCTACAGCCACAAAGATGAAATAAAATACCAGCAATTGCGCGCGCTGGCGGTAAGCTGTGCCCACATTGCCCTGGAAGACAGAATACGCAAAGGTAAGCATCACGGTGAAGATCAGGATCGGCGAGATCATTCGCAGTCTGTACCTGACCGAGAACCACAATCCCAACACGAGCAATGGAAACGATGCCCACCAAACAACCATCTCCGGCAAGGTGATACTTTGTCTCAAGGAAGCTACTTGCCAGGGGAACGGGGCAAAAAGCAAATACAACATGCCCATTGGAATTGTAGCGAGCGCACCAGAGGTGCTGGACACATCTACGTCCCGCCCAAACCCGGATTCGGCGGAACGCGCCAGGTCGATACGACTCCGCTGCAGAGTTTGTAGGTTTCCGTAGCGCTCAAACTGAAGACCAGCAGAGCGAGTTACGCCCACATAAGTCAGTGCCAACCCGAGCAGGATAATGGCGGAAAACTGGCGCGTGAAGCTGGCCGCCGTAATCTGCTGCATGCCGATGATAAAGGCGCCGGCAATGGCTACGCTGATCATGTAGAAGATATAGAACCTCAGCGCAAGCAACGCTACCAAAGCAGACAACAACACCAGGATGTATTTGAGACTAAGCTTTTCACCTAGTTTTAGCGTGGACAAAATGGCCAGCGCCAAAAAGAAAACCGTAGGACCATCCTTGAGTCCTTGCGCCGACCACAGCACGAGCGATGGATAGAAAGCTACGGCTATGCCGGCGATACGCGCCACTCTAAAATTGTGAAAGACGTGTTGGGCACACAAGAAAATTACTACCGCAGTCGCCGCCCCAAAAACCGAATTCATGAGTTGCACTGCGAGCATGTTGCGCCCAATGATCCCGTAGACAGCGGCAACCAGGTAAACCATTCCCCAACCCGAGCCTTCACCGCTGCGAACAAACTGATTGGCTATAGCCTGGAAATATTTATCACCCGCCCAGCCTAGCATTTGCGCATTACCAAAAAAGTCGTAGGTGATTGCGTCACCGCCAAAAAAGTCCTGGCCGTGAAAGCCAAAGATGACGACGGCCACCAGCATTCGCGCCAGCAACGCGGCAACAAACAGTCGCAGCAAAAACGTTCCGTGAGCTTTCTGCTTGTAGGCATAAAGGCCGCCAAGAAGCGCCAGGACCGTGCAAAACATGACTGCCTTCGCAGTTTCGACCTCGGTTATTACACCGTAAATATTTGCATGCGGAGCCGCCAACGGCGGCACGAAAATCACGATCGCGATACACCCAGCCAGGTAAAGCAATGTCAGCAGAGCATTCATGTTAAGAAATCAAAGCGACCAACCGCGCTGAAACTAAATATCGTCCGGCAAGTCGAGGCGCGTCTTTCGTTCGATCAGAAATTTGTCTTCTTCGCTCAATTCCTTTACCGGCTTCGCGGGCACACCGGCAATGAGATAGCCTTCGGCGGACAGCTGGCTGGTAATAACAGAACCTATCCCAACTATACACTTCGAAGGCAACGACCCACCTGGCGCTATGCGGATTTCTGATCCGATGTAGGCCAGAGAACCGATATCTATCGGCCGCGTGCGCTGACGATTGTGAGTCCACAGCGAGGAATTGCGCCCACCTAAAATTGATCTGCGGCCAATCGTCACGCGGTCTGTAAAATCTATTTTGTGTCCCGTCGTAATCACACTGCCGTCGCCAAGAAAGAATCGCGGATCAATCGGATTAACCGTTTCCGGGTCGGCAATCGAATTAATTTCATTCATCCGGATGATTTCAGAGTATCGTCCTAAATTAACTTCATCCCCTCCCCGAATGATATTCAAGTGTCCGATTCTTACGTGGTCGGCAATCTCAAGTTTCTTAACTCGAATTATCAAATTAAGGTGCCCAATTTGAACGTCATCGCCAATCCGGCATTCCTTCGCGTCGATGATGCTCAAACCGACGCGCACTCGCTTGCCGATCTGGTAATTAAAAAATAGCCGATAGCAGGAGCGCTTTAGAAACGATGGCAGCGCCGCGACAATAGCAAGCAGAATCAACCGGGATTTGCTTAGACGTTGCATGCCTTGCTTAGCTTACCTTCCCCTGGCCGGTGGCCTCGTATAATGCGATCGCGAGTTTGTCAGCCTGATCCGAAAGTGAGTAATGCTCGACAACGTGTCTGCGACCCGACTCTCCCATTGTTCGGCACAGTTGCCGATCGGAAAGCAGAACTTCCAACGCCTGGGACCATTCGTCTTTCGTCCTCGCCTGGAAGTGAGTGATCCCAGCTTCGCCAATGTCTGCCATCGCCCCCACCGGCGCGGCTACAAAAGGAATTCCAACCGCCATATATTGAATCGCCTTGAAGCCTGACTTTCCCGCCGCCCACTTTTCTGCATACAACGAAGGGTCAATTGGATAAAGCCCAACGTCGAAAGATTGAAAGTCCTCGACTTCACGTTCCAGCTTCCATTCCAAATTCTCAACGTCAACTCCAGGAATATTCACAGCGTTCGTGCCCGCGCCGACAATTTTTACTCTGAAGCGGTGCGTCCGCGCCAACTCCTGCAACACCGGAACGATTTCTCGAAGATAGGGAAACGTCGAGTGGGTGCCAATCCAGCCCAGAACTATTGGGCCATTAGAAGGACGAGGCAAGGGGACAAAGACATCTGTGTCAACCACGGTTGGAATTATTCGAGTTTGCGCGCCTTTACTTTCCGCGTATTCGGCAATCGCACGATTGCCGCAGGTAACTACGTTGGCCCAGCGTATCAGGTCGTCAGTTTTACTAAACCATTTCAATGCCTTCCCAAACTTTCCGTAAGTGGGGCTAGTATAGGGAACGTATGTAGCATCATCCAAATCCAGGACCAGCGGGCATCGCCCAATGCGGGTAGCAAGCCATTCGATTACGGGAGGTCCAAAAATCATGGCCTCGCGCTGAATCAGAATTACATCCGCTTTACGTGTTGCGTAGACGTCGCCAATCCGTCTGGCCACTGCTTTTAGCAGCCCCAATCCCGTAGAAGCCAAGGCGCGGCGTCGATACAGCGAGTCGAAGCTTTTTGAATCGAGAAACGGCTTAATGGTTAGTGAAATTCCCCGCGCGGAAAGAGGTCCCACAAACTGCTGCAGTCGATAGCGCGTAGCCGCGGCTTCGACCGGATATGAAGCAAAAGCCAAGACTCTCATGTTGAGTGGCCCGCAGCGCTCCTCAGGCGCCGGTAGACGTTTGCGTAACCGTTAGCGCCGATCGTTTCAACATCGAAGCATCGACGCGCCACTTCCAGGCAACGCGCGCGCACGTTGTTCTCAGATGCAAGTTGCAACGCGCGCAGGGCCGCTCGCTCAAACTCTTCGACAGTAAAGTTGTTCACAACCACGCCGACTCGTTCGCTTTTCAATAAATCGTCCACGTCACCGATCCCCGCATTGCTGACGACGGGCAAGCCCGCCGCCAGGTATTCCGGAATCTTTGTAGGGGACGCCGCGAGCTGGGAAAATGTGCTCTTTCTAAATGACAATCCAAGCCGGGCGCGCCGGAGGTAATGTGGTACCTCACTCGCGCTAACTCCTCCTACCCAGAAATTCGCAGGAGTCAGGCCCGCGTCGCAAATTCGCGCAATTGCTTCCTGGGGAGACCGGGTGAGAATTCGCAAAAATGCGCGCGGTTCATGCTTTCGCAGCGTACTGAAAAATTTTGCCATCTCTTCCAACAGGTACAGGCCAGTGACTGAGCCGGCATAGACGACTTCAAAACTGTCCGGCTCGACTCCAGCTTCAAGGTTCGGCTCGCTGTAGCGCGCGAAGTCTACGCAACAGGGAATCACCTCAACATTCTCGACGCTCTTCAAACGACTTTCGCGGAGCCATTCGCGCATTGCCTGAGTCAAGACCACGACCTGATCGGCCTTTCTAATACCTGCTCGTTCGAGCATTTTTACAGCGCGAAACTTAAGCGACCTCTCCGCCCAAACTCCGGCATCAGCATACTCTTCGGCCATTAACCCGCGGATGTCAAAAACCAAACGGCAGCCTGTTACGCGGGCCGCTAATAGAGCCATCGCCATCGGGACATGTGCGCGGGCATGAACCACATCCAGTCGATGGCGGCGGACGAGTCGTGCAATCGTCCAGGCTCCGGCCGCAATATCATAGAGCGTTGCCGGCAGCGAAGGACGCTTGTGATAAGCCAGCGCCGACCACTTTATGCCCTCGTTGGCAAGTCGGTCTTGCTCGTCACTTAGCATCTTCGGATCCCACTCGCGCCGCAGATGCGGTTCAAAAGTCAGTAAATAAACTTCGACACCAGTCGCAGCTATTTCGCGCAGATAGGGGAGGACCTGCGTCTGCACCAGCGGCTCGCGCAGACCAAAGTAACAAACATACAAGGTGCGCACAGACTTCATAGACCTCGCTTATCTTTCACAGCCCATTGCAACGTACCAATGATTGTAGCTGCGTCGAGCATCGCGATCAGTGGCATTAATACCAGCAGGCGCAAAACATTTTCGAGTGGGGCGCCGGGATAACAGGCGCGATTGCGCCAGATTGCGACGGCCGCACGTGCTGCCAACATCAACAACCAAAGCAGTATTGTGGCTAACAACCATTTGATCCCAAACCAAAAGACCGGCACCGTCGCAGCTATTAGCAACGCGTAGCGGTGGAATATCGCCGCCTGCCATTGTCGCCATAAACCTGCGCGCATGTTGTTGCGAGCATAAGTTACGAAGCGTTTGAATGTTAGCCACGGCGTCGATTGTACCTGCCAATGGACCAGGGCGTCGGGGGCGTTGGCAATGCGAAAGTTCGCCTGTTCGATCTTATTCATGAAAAGAAGATCCTCGGCCGATCTTAAGTTTTCCGGGAAGCCGCCCACAGTTTGCCAAACGTTTCGTTTCATCAAGACTGACGCTATCGATCTCGATCGACTCGGTTTACCCTCTATCTCAACCGGGGGCGTGACATAAGCCATCACCGAACACTGTTTGAACAAAGTGTCGGCGATTGGCTCGTAGGATCCATAGACGATGTCAATGTCATTTTGGCGTTGAGCACGTTTTGCAAGCGACTCTAACCAGGTAAGTTCCGGTGTAATGCCTGCGTCAATGAAGGCGAGCCATTCGTTACCGGCCTGGGCCGCGCCAAGATTACGACCGCGACCGGGTAAAGCGGCGGCCACGCTAATTAAACGTATCGGCGCACCTCGTTCCCTGTATTCCGAAATAATCTCGCGCGTGGCGTCAGTTGAACCGCCATCAGTAATCACAATCTCAGCAGGCTTGAGGGATTGACTCAAAAGACTGTCGAGCAGGGGGCGAATGGAAACTTCTTCATTGCGGACGGGAATGATTACGCTGATTTTCATCTTGGCCGCTTTAAACACAAATGGAGTCGAAAACTCGAAACTCCGCAACGCGAGAATTGGAAGGCCGGACTTTAATCCGAATCAATCAAGTTTGAATCGCGTCTTCCAGTCTTCAGTGTCATTGGCCGCCGGCTGTTCCTTTTTATCGAGCACGCAAGTTTCCAGCGCCAGGAAATCCATCTCCGTTCGCATGAAGCAACGATAGCTATCTTCCGGGGTGCAAACGATTGGCTCGCCGCGCACGTTGAAGCTGGTGTTTACAACCACCGGACAGCCTGTCTTTTGTCTAAAGGCTTCAATGATTTCCCAGTAGAGCGGATTCGTCTCGCGCCTCACGGTTTGTATGCGCGCGGAGTAGTCGACGTGCGTGACGGCGGGAATTTCCGATCTCTTGACGTTGAGCTTCTCAATTCCCCACAAGGCCTCCTGTGCCG
Source organism: Pyrinomonadaceae bacterium (assembly GCA_035601415.1). GTDB lineage: Bacteria > Acidobacteriota > Blastocatellia > Pyrinomonadales > Pyrinomonadaceae > PSRF01. The sequence continues at coordinate 18,352 of DATNOG010000089.1, forward strand.
CCGTTATCTTTCTACGTTGGGCCTCGGCAACATCAGCCACGAGCAACATGTAAGGACTATCCGTATTAAGGTTGAACCAGTCCGCCACCTGTTCCCGCAACACGCTCGGAGCAAACGGACGGAAACTTTCGCGGTACTTGATTTTCAAATTCATCGCTGACTGCATTTCCGGAGAGCGCGGGTCGCCAATGATGCTGCGGCCGCCGAGCGCGCGTGGGCCAAACTCCATTCGTCCCTGGTGCAGTCCAATTATTTTTCCATCGGCCAGCAGATTCGCCACTACTTCAGGTAATTCTTTTCGTGAATATTTCTGGTAGGGTAACTGCCGCGACTGCAAAAACGTCTCGATCTCCGCTTCGCTATGCCTCGGCCCAAGGTACGAACCCTTCATCGCATCTGCATAAGGAGCTACACCGTTTTTTCGAGGCGCTCGTGCCGTTTGCCATTTTTCCGTTCTCTCTGCGCTCACTCGTGCATTGCCCAAATAGCGATGCCAGATCGCCAGCGCGACTCCCAGCGCGCCCCCAGCATCACCCGCGGCTGGTTGGATCCAGATGTCTTCGAAGGGCACTTCTCGCAAGACTCGACCATTAGCCACGCAGTTCAACGCCACCCCACCCGCCATGCAGAGCTTTTTCATTCCCGTTTCTTTATGGACGTAATTCGTCATCTTCAGCAGCACTTCTTCCGTGACCGCCTGGATGCTGCGCGCCAGGTCCATCTCTTTCTGTGTGATGCGCGCCTCCGGCTTTCTCGGCGCGCCGCCAAATAGGTTGTCAAAAGCACCGTTGGTCATGCGCAGGCCCTGGGAATAACTGAAGTACTCATGGTTCATTTTCAAACTACCGTCATCGCGAACTTCCAGCAGCTTATCTTTGATAAGCGAAACGTATTTTGGTTCGCCGTAAGGCGCGAGGCCCATCACTTTGTATTCGCCGCTGTTAACTCTGAATCCGGTGTAGTAAGTGAACGCGCTATAGAGCAATCCCAAACTATCGGGAAAGCGCAGCTCCTTGAGCAGCGTGACCTCGTTTCCTTTACCAATGCCGATCGAGCTGGTGGCCCACTCGCCAACGCCGTCGATCGTCAGGATGGCAGCTTCTTCGAAAGGCGAAGGGTAGAATGCGCTGGCTGCATGGCTCTCGTGATGATCGCCGAAGAGCAACTTCCACTCGAACTTTTTTCCGAGCTTCTTCGCGGCGCGTTCATCCTCCTCGCCACCTGCCTTTGCCAACTCAGTGCGAATCAAGTCAGGCATCCAAAGCTTCTCCTTCATCCAGAGCGGCACCGCTTTGAGAAACGAACCGAATCCGGCGGGCGCATAATCGAGATAGGTTTCGAGCAGACGGTCGAATTTCAACAGGGGCTTGTCATAGAAGCCTACGTAGCCCAGG
>DATNOG010000090.1:0-19832 GCA_035601415.1 Pyrinomonadaceae bacterium
GGGTGCCTATGTCTTCATCACGGGCCGCCGCCAGAAGGAACTCGACGAGGCCGTGAAGGCAATCGGCACCAACGTTTCTGGAGTTCAGGGAGACGTTGCCCAATTGGCTGACCTTGATCGTCTTTACGAGACCGTCTCTAAGGTGAAGGGGCGGATCGATATTGTTTTCGCTAACGCCGGCGTTGGCGAATTTGTTCCCTTTGGGGCCGTAACCGAAGAGCATTTCGACAAACTATTCAACATCAATGTGAGGGGAACGCTGTTCACGGTGCAAAAGGCCTTACCGCTACTGAATGATGGTGGCTCTATCATTCTCAACGGCTCGGTCGCGAGTGTTAAAGGTACTGCCGCCTTCGGCGTATACGCGGCAAGTAAGGCTGCAATCCGCTCTTTCGTGCGAACCTGGACTACCGATCTGAAAGACCGTCGTATCCGCTCAAACGTCGTTAGTCCGGGACCAATCAATACGCCCCTGGCGAGTCGGCAATCTGCAGACGTGATTGCGCGGATTGTGTCCACCATCCCTATGGGACGCATGGGGGAACCCGATGAAGTTGCTAAGGCGGCGTTGTTTCTGGCTTCTGATGACTCTAGTTTCGTCACGGGAATCGAACTGTTCGTTGATGGCGGCAGAGCCCAGATCTGATCGAAAGGGCGGAGACTCTTTTATCGGGATCGCTTCGGAAGGCCCGAGCGACGACGTTGCTTATAAATAAGGAGCAAAGATATGCAATCCAAAAAGGCCATAATGACTTCAAGACGGGAGTTCGTATCGAATGCCCTTGGAATTGCTCTCGTAACCGCCTTGACTTGGCAAGCCCGAGCTGACCAAGCCCGTTCGATTCACGAACAATCCGACAGCCGTACCTCCAACTCTGGAAGTACAATTCAAAACAGATCTCTGAGGTGGGACGTGTTCCTGACGCCCAGCATACCCGCTATCGCGATCGATTTGCCTCCAGGCGAAAAACAGCGGCCGTGGCCGCCGATTTCGTCAACCCTTATTTCTGGGGAGCGGGACGCTGTCCTGGTCGACACCCCTATTACGGTCGAGCAGGCTCGAGCCCTGACGAATTGGGTGGTGGCGAGCGGAAAGAATCTGACGACGATCTACACCACCCATGGCCACGGCGATCATTTCTTTGGCACCAGTACAGTTCTGGAGCGATTTCCAGGTGCCCGCTTTGTCGCGCGGACAGATGTGATTAAGGTCATGCGCCAGCAGGCATCGCCAGAGTCTCTCGCTACGTTTTGGAATCCGCGTTTTCCCGGCCAGATTTCCAGCCATCTTGCAATCGCCGAAGAGTTGGCCGGAAACGTCATTAAACTGGAGGGCCACGATTTAGTCAGTGTGCCACTTGGATTCACCGACACTGCTAACACAACCTGCCTTCACGTTCCGTCAATCGGTTTGATCGTTGCGGGTGATGCCGCCTATAACGGCGATCATCTGCATCTGTCAGAGTCGCCAGATCAGCAGAAGCGCCAAGAATGGATTGCTGCCCTCGATAAAATGGAGTCGCTTAAGCCACGCGCAGTAATCGCCGGGCACAAGCGCGTCGGGAACGATGATAGCCCTCGGATCATTGGAGAAACCCGGCATATTATCCGCGATTTCGAGCGCCTTGCCATGCAGACGACGACCAAGCGGGAACTATATGACGAAATGCTGAAGCTGTACCCTGACTGGATCAATCGAGGTGCGCTCTGGAGTTCAGTGCGTGCCATAAGAAGTTGATCGATTCTGTTGCTGCTTGGTGGCGGCTCAAAGCTTCAAAGTGGGGACTAAGGTGAATCGATGAAGATCGCGATCCTGGATGACTACCAGAATGTCGCTTTGGAAATGGCAGATTGGTCGGCTCTCTCGGAGAGCGCCGAGATCACTGCTTTTAGCGACTGCAAGGGGCGTTTATTCTTTGCTGATGCCAGTCTGGCGTCTCTCCTTGTACGGGTTTAGCGACGCATGGGGCCGATCATCATCGTCGACTCGCGCCGCCTGTCGTGAATTCGTCGAGCGCCCCCTGCGCGGGAAACCGGACGTTGTACGAGAGCCAAACTGAAGATTATGAATCCCCAACGGTGTACGCTGTGTATGATCTGATCATAATTGGTGCTGGCCCAGGCGGAATTGCACTTGCCGCCGAAGCCTGTGCGTCGGGTATTAATCAATCGCAAATACTGGTCCTGGAAAAGGGCGCGACTCACAACTCCGCAATTCGGCAGCTTTATCCCGATCAGAAACTCACTACGGCGAACTACAAGGGATTCGATGCACGGTGCGAGGGACTTTTATGCGTCTCCGACATGACCAAGTCGGAGACCATCGAGTTTTTCGATAAGGTCATCGCAAACTACCAAATCAACATTCAATTTAACGCAGAGGTCTTCGGCATGCAGGGACTCAATCAGGAGGGAGAAGCGCGCTTTCGAGTGGAATCCTCAAATGGAATTTATGAGAGTAGGGTCCTCGCGGTCGGCATCGGCATATTTGGCCGCCCGAATAAACCAAAGGAATATCGACTGCTGCCGTCTCTTAAAGAAAGACTTTTGTTCGACATGACGTCACATCCGATTCAAAACGAGGATGTGCTGGTCGTTGGTGGCGGCGATACCGCAGCGGAGTACGTCCAGTACCTGCACGCGCAACTCAACCGCGTTACTCTTTCATACCGCCAGGCGCAGTTTACTCGCTTAAGTAAACAGAATCACGACGCACTATTCGCAATGGAAGAACGTAACGAGGTTAGAATACTGCGAGGCTCTAATATCAAACAGGTCGAGGATGAGGCGGGACGCCCTCGTGTTGTATTCAATGAATCTGAGTTTCCAGCTCGCACATTTGAGCGGGTGATATACGCGCTTGGAGGCACTACGCCGACAAATTTTTTGCGGACTTTGGGAGTCGCCTTTAATGATCAGGGTCCAACATTTGATGAAGCCGGGGCGACAAATGTTTCAGGCCTTTACCTGATTGGTGATTTGGTGGTTGGTAAGAAGGGTGGATCAATCATTACCGCCTTCAATTCGGCGGTGCACGCCATGAAGCGTATCTGCGTAAAGGATTTGCCTTGCAACCCGGGAACTCATTGAGACTAAGTCGATATGACTGGAGGAACCAAGCTAATGACGGCAGAGCAGGTGCTTCGGCTCCACACGGAAGGCTTCAATCGGGCACTGAAGCAGCAAGACTACAGTGCACTGGAGACGATCTACTCCGACATGTATATGCTCGTTCGACCAGACGCTCAGTGTTGAACAAAGGACAGGTTCTGAAAGACCTACGCGAACAGGGACTGACGTTCCACTCGAGCGATCTTAAAGACGCGAGCGTCCGGGTTCTTGGTTCAACCGCGATCCTGACGGCTGAGAGCAGAACCGTGTCGTCGCGCAGCGGAAGGAATCGCAGGCGCACTTTCGCCTCGTCGCCGTATACGCACAAGAGTCCGACGCTATTTGGCTTGTCCACTTTCAGAGCACCCTGCTGCGTGAAAAAGGAGATCCCAATACAACCGCGTGACAATTCTTAGAGGCGAATCGATGAGGGGGTTAAAATGGACTTAGACTTGACGATATCCTTAACAAATTAAATCGAAATAAGCTGCGCAACGGAGTTCACTCCGTTGGGTAAATCTAGATTACGACGATGATTCTCTATAAGTTATTGAAATGGTTGGTGCCGAGGGCGGGAGTCGAACCCGCACGACCTTACGGTCAACGGATTTTAAGTCCGTAGCGTCTGCCATTCCGCCACCCCGGCACGTGCGCAAAAGGTAGCATGGCAATGCGCGAGCGTGCCAGTAATCGGATCGAAATCTAGCCGCGGATTTTCGCGGATAAACGCGGATCAGAAGGCAGAAGGCAGAAGGCAGAAGTCAGAGGTCAGAAGTCAGAAGTCAGAGGTCAGAAGTCAGAAGTCAGAAGTCAGAAGTCAGAAGTCAGAAGTCAGGTCAGGAGTCAGAACTGCCAAGTCAGAGGTCACAGGTCAGATTTGCACCTCAGGTTCTGAGTTTGGTTCTGATTCGCGTTTATCCGCGTGCATCCGCGGCAAATTCTTCATCGTGTCACTCACAAGCGTGAATCTGCGGCTACTTCTTGTTAGAATCCTTTCACTGGAAGGGCAGCGACGAGGTGGTCCAGACGAACCATGACTGAAGAGCAGGAGGTTTTTCTCCAACACATTCAGAAGAAGGGATTGAAGCGCACTGCCCAGCGCGATTTGATTCTCGACACGTTTCTGCGCACGGAAGAGCATCTGTCCAGCGAAGATCTTTATCGACTGGTTCAAAAACAAGATCCAACTATCGGCCAGACCACGGTCTATCGCACCTTGAAACTTTTGACCGAAGCGGGACTGGCGCGCGAAGTTCGCTTTGGCGACGGCATCACCCATTACGAGCACAACTACAAGCATCAACATCATGATCACATGATCTGTTCCGAGTGTGGCCGCATCATTGAGTTCTTTTCCGCACAGCTCGAGGCGATTCAGGACGCGATGGCTGCTAAGCACCGTTTCCAGGTGACTCAACACTTGCTGCGCATCATCGGTGTCTGCGCCGAATGCCGGCGCGCTCTGCGCGAAGCAGACAAAGGCCAAATCGTAGCTCGTGCCGGTTCGAAGCAGGCAACCGCGCGCACTCGCTAGAAAGTTTCCTGATCCAACTGTTATTGAGGAGCCGGGGCACGCTTAAACGTTTCTCGGCTCTTTTGCGTTTTATCTTTCAGAAAGAATAAGGTAACTTTCGTTGACCGAGAGATCGCATTTTGCTTTGCAGGAATCAATTGCTAAGAGCCGAATGAAAATGATCGGCATTAAAAACGACACTCATAACTTTCAAGCTCGCGCCGTAAATTTCGCGCGAGTGTTATGTCTTCTTGTCCTGGCGTTGACTGCCGCCGCCTGCCCCAGAAATAACAAGGGACCTGGGCCGCGTGTCGGCGTTTCTGATCGACCCGCAAATGCCACCACGCCGGTTTCCCTCCCGACCGCATTCAACGGGGAACGCGCGATGGATCACGTGCGCAAGCAAATAGAGTTTGGACCACGTATCGCCGGTTCCGCGCAGTTGGCAAAGACACGCGAATACATAATCAATACGCTGCGGGACAGCGGCATAAAAGTCTTTACCTACGATTTCAGCACGCCAACACCAATCGGTGAGCGAAAGATGGTTGACGTTATTGCGGAAATACCCGGCGAGTCGAAAGATGTGATCATTATTTCCAGTCACTACGATACGAAGCTCTACACCAACATGCAGTTTGTTGGCGCCAACGACCCTGGCTCTTCTGTTGCAACATTGCTTGAGATTGCGCGTGTATTGCCTTCGAATCAACAGAAACCAAAGTTTACGTATTGGCTTGTCTTTTTCGATGGTGAAGAAGCTTTCTGTGAAGGTTGGGAACAGTGCGGCAAACCTGACGCTCCGGATAATACGTATGGCAGTCGTTGGTTTGTCGAGCAGCTCCGCAAGAACAATGAACTGGTCCGCACTCGCGCAATGATTCTCTTGGACATGATGGGTTACAAAAACCTGGAGCTGGGACGCGACGATATGAGTACGCGCTGGTTGCAGGACATCGTTTGGCGCACCGCGCACGACCTTGGTTATGGAAAGTATTTCGTAGATCGACCTGAAGGCGTTGGTGGCGACGATCACGAACCCTTCCTGCGCGCCGGCATCGATTCGCTCGACTTGATTCAGCTCAGCGGTTATCCCTTCTGGCATCGTGCCGACGATACGGCAGACAAAATTTCGCCGCAGAGCATGAAAATCGTTGGCGACGTGGTGCTGGCCAGCTTGCCTCGCGTCGAACAGTATCTTCAAAGCAAGAGCCGCTAACTCTTCAATTAATATGCCTGCCGATAAGAAACGCATAGCAGTTGTTCCGGGCGACGGTATCGGTCCGGAAGTAATTGCGCAGGCAGTTCGCGTCTTACAGCAGGTCGGGGAAACGCACGGCGCGCAACTTGAGCTGGTCCATTTTGATTGGGGCGCCGACAGATTTTTGCGTGACGGTGTGACGCTGCCGCCTGACGCGTTGGCAATGCTCTCGAATGAGTTTCACGCCATTCTGGCCGGCGCTTTTGGCGACCCGCGCGTGCCCTCAAACAAGCACGCGGAAGATATCCTCCTGGGAATGCGGCGCGGGCTGGATCTATACATCAACCTGCGTCCCGTTCGCTTGCTTGACGCTCGTCTGACTCCTTTGCGAAACGTAACAGTTGACGACATCGACTTCGTAGTCTTTCGCGAAAACACGGAAGGCGCATACTGCGGCGCCGGCGGCTTTCTAAAAAAGGGAACTGCCGACGAGATTGCGACGCAGGAAGAGTTGAACACGCGACGCGGCGTTGAGCGCATCATTGTTGCCGCGTTTGAATACGCGCGCGCACAGGGACGACAGCGCGTGACGATGGCGGACAAGTCAAACGTGCAGCGCTTTGGCGGCGACCTGTGGCAGCGCGTTTTCAAGGAAGTGGCTGCCGACTACGGAGAGATTGAGGCGAACCATCAATACGTCGATGCGATGGCCATGTTCATGGTGCTCAACCCGGTGCAGTATGACGTGATCGTTAGTAACAATTTATTTGGCGACATATTAACTGACCTGGGGGCGGCAATTCAGGGTGGCTTGGGCTTGGCAGCGTCAGGCAACATTCATCCGGGACAGGTTTCGTTATTCGAGCCGGTTCATGGCAGCGCGCCGGCGCTGGCGGGCAAGGGAACGGCGAATCCGGTGGGCGCTATTCTGACGTCGGCCATGATGCTAGAATACCTGGGCCACAAGAAAGCCAGCGAAGCAATAGAGAAGGCCGTGCGCGAGTCGATCGTTAACAGCGAAACGACACGCGATCTCGGTGGCCAGCTTTCCTGCGAAGAAGCGGGCGCGGCAATTTCCAAACGGATTACGGGAAACTAAAGCAATCAAGCAATGAAGCGACTATTTCAACCTGGAATCGAGCGCGTGATGAATCGCGACAACGGCAAGCTGGCGCAGAAGATTGTTGCCGCAGTTCTGGTCGCGGCGATGCTCGCCGCGGTTCGCGTTCCCACAATCGTTATCGTGGGCATTGTGGCCGCCGGGGTCCTGATCATGATCGCGCTGCAACGTTCACAGCGCCGCAAAACGGATCTCGTTTTTGCTTTTTATATTGCTGCCGATGAAGTGCTGTGCGATGAGGAGCGCAGATATCGTTTTGAAGTTGCAGACGCGATTAAGGCGGGTGAAAAGGTTGTGAGTTTGCTGCCGGATCCGCCGCCGCTTAGTAGTTTTGCGTTGGGCGCTTTGTATTACTCGGTCGACGATCATAACGCCGCGATTGAGCATCTTGGCTTAGCGGCTGAAGAACAGATACTTAAAGATAGCATTCATAAAAAGCCATCGCGCCAGCTAAGGCGTTATGTCGCCAGGTTGCGGCAAATTGAACGTGCGCCGCAACGCTTCGCGCGAGTTAATGCCGCGATTCATAACCTGGAGCGCCTGCATCGCGAGACTGGCGCGCGCTTGTTGGCAGAAAGCCAGCGTCATTTAAAGAGACTGGTCGAGGCTTATGCCAATGACACTGCTCAACAAAATAAATTGCCGCAGCCCGACGGCGGAATGATCTCGCCGGCGCGCCAGTTGAATTCAATCACCGCGCCACCGCCAATCTCACAAGTGCTGAATGACGTTTACCAGGAAGAAGCGACCTCTTCCTGAGAGCCGACACACCTCTTGCTCGAAACTCTTACAGCCGAAATCATCGCCATAGGGTCCGAGCTTTTGGCGCCCGACCGTAGTGACACCAACAGTCTTTGGCTCACCGAAAAACTCAACAGCATCGGAATCGAGGTCAAGCTAAAAACAATTGTCGGCGACGACGATGCGCGCCTGGAAGAAGCAATCAAAGACGCGGCGCGACGTTCGAAGATTGTAATCACCACCGGCGGGCTGGGCCCAACTGAAGATGATGTCACGCGAAAAGTTGCGGCGCGCGCGCTGGGTCGCAGACTTTCGTTGAATGAAACAATTCTTGAAGAACTGCGACAAAAGTTTTTAAGCTTTGGCCATCCAATGCCCGAGCGAAATTCGCGCCAGGCGATGGTTATCGAAGAGGCGGAAGTGCTTCCGAATCCTAACGGCAGCGCGCCGGGAATGTTTATTGAACACCAGGGCGCCGCGATTGTTTTGCTGCCAGGGCCGCCACGCGAGATGCGGCCGATGTTCGAGAATCACGTGCAACCAAAGCTCGTTGGCAGAGCGGGTTCGGTGAAAGTTTTGCGACGGATGCTAAGGGTCGCGGGTCTGGGCGAATCTGCCCTCGATGAAAAGATCGCGCCAATCTATACCAAGTATGAAAACCCGCAGACAACAATTCTCTTTAATCAAAGCGAAGTCGAAATTCACCTGACTGCGCGCGGCAGAACTGAGATGGAAGCCAACACGCTGCTCGACCGTTTGTCAGAACAACTCGAAGAGCGTTTGGGCAATGCTGTGTTTTCATTTGCCGGAGAGACGATGGAGCAGGTGGTTGGTCTGAAGCTGGCTGTGGGTGGCTACACTTTAGCAGTGGCGGAGAGCTGCACCGGCGGCTTGATCGCCCAGCGGCTAACGGATGTGGCCGGTTCGTCGAAATATTTCATCGAAGGCGTGGTCGCTTACTCGAACGAAGCCAAGTCGCGGACGCTTGATGTCAAACCAAAGCTGCTGCTCAAACACGGCGCGGTGAGTACTGAGGTTGCGGAGGCCATGGCGAAAGGAATTCGCAAACGTGCGGGCACGGATTTTGGTTTGTCGGTAACCGGAATCGCCGGGCCAGGAGGCGGAAGTGAAGACAAACCTGTCGGCCTGGTTTACATCGCGCTTGCAGATGAGGTGCAAACTAAATCGCGCAAACTGCAAATCCCCGGCGATCGGCAACTTGTTCGCTGGCGCGCGAGCCAGGCAGCGCTAGATATGTTGAGGCGCAGACTGATTTGATTTTCTGCTTGTTCGCGGCAGATCAAGAAACTGCTTGCAGCGTCTTAATCGAGCTGCTTTTAGCCATACTGGGGAACGTGCTCGGGCTTGCCGAATGACTCGATCGACAAGTTAAGCTTGAGATCAGGCCAATGGAGTTCATGATCATTCACTACCTGAACATTATGAATTTCTCCAACCGTGGCATTCCTGAACCGCGGAAATTTTTCGAACGACAAGAAGTATTCCTTATCATCAATCAATATCCAGATTCCCTGTCTATCGATTTGTGTGACTTCAGGTTCTAAAGTGCTCTTTCCATCGTGGTTTGATTTCATCGATGTTTTCCTCAATCAGTTGTCGAGCCACTTTTATTTCGTGTGATCTAATACCCCGATTCTGCGCCAATTCGATCTGGGGTTCAAGCCAAAACTTCGCCTGACCGCTGCCACAATAAACGTGCACATGCATTCGTGGTTCTTCGTTCGAATAGAAGGCGAACCTGGAGCCCAGTTTTCTGAAGATGGTGGGACTCACTCCAGTTGTTCCGGCCTACATTGAAAATTAAGAGAAGCTGGACAATGATAGCCGTCGTTATTCGGCGCGTCTGCTCCTATCAGCGAACTACCGTGTCAATGAAATAGCAAGAGCGCTTTCATCGAAAGGCTCCGGTGCGATCCTTACTCGTCATTATTCTTGCGTACCTGCTGGGTTCGATACCGGTTGGCTATTTGATCGTGCGAGCGTCGAAACGTGCCGACGTCAGGGAAACGGGTTCGGGAGGAACTGGTGCTACTAATGTGTCGCGGCGCGCCGGGAAAGCTGCGGGTGTATTGACGCTGGTGCTGGATGCGTTGAAGGGCGCGGCGGCGGTTGTGATCGCGAAGCTTCTTTTCGGGTTACCAAGTTTCGCAGCCAACGGTGGTCCACAGTTACATCGATTAGCCGACAATTACGCAACGATTGAAAGCGCATATTGGTGGGTAGCTGCGGCAGCGATTGCTGCGATCTTGGGACATATCTTTCCCGTTTGGCTTGGGTTTCGCGGTGGCAAGGGAGTCGCGACCGGCGTTGGAGTGTTCCTTGTTCTGGCGCCGCTCGCGGTTGTGCTCGCGGGCTTGATTTTTTTCGTGATTGTTTTGTTAACTCGTTACGTTTCCCTTGGCTCGATCGTTGCCGCTGGCACAATACCGGTGCTTGTCCTGATTCAGAATTACATTTCGCCGCACAGTGAATTTTGGCCGTTGATGACTGCCGCAATTGTAGGCGTTGCGCTAATCATTTTGGCGCACCGGGAAAACATTGCACGATTGATTCATAGAACCGAAAGTAAGTTCGAATAACATCGATGCGCATCGCCGTCATTGGAGCGGGTAACTGGGGAACTGGACTGGCGATTATGGCAGCTCGGGCCGGCCATGAAGTCGTTGTCTGGTCACGCAACTCGAAAGTAGTTGATTCGATCAATGGCGACCATACAAATCTGGTTTACCTTACCGGCGCGCAAATCCCCGAAACCGTTCGGGCGACCGGTGATTTTGCGGTGGCCCTAGTTGAGGCGGAACTGATTATCCTGGCCGCTCCGTCACATGCAACGCGTCAAATTCTCGAGGACATGATCTCGGTGCTGCGGCCCGGTTCGATCATTGTCAGCGCCACGAAGGGCATTGAGATCGAAACAGGCAAACGCATTTCGCAGGTCGTAACTGATGTGGTGAACAAAAGTTTTGCGATGCGTTTCGTTTGTTTATCGGGACCATCGTTCGCCAGCGAAGTCGTTGAGAAGCATCCGACTGCCATAGTCGCCGCGAGTGAAGATTTGGAAGCCGCGCGCGCCGTGCAGGCTGCATTGAGTTTTGAAAATCTGCGTATCTACACAAACGATGATCTGGTAGGCACTGAACTAGGCGGCTCGGTAAAGAACGTCATGGCAATCGCGGCCGGAATGGTAGCCGGACTCGGTTTTGGTTCAAACAGCGTTGCGGCTTTGATCACGCGCGGGCTCGCGGAGATGACTCGCCTGGCGTTGCGTGAGGGCGCAAAACTTGAAACTATGATGGGATTGGCTGGGCTTGGCGATCTCGTGCTGACATGTACAGGGAACCTGTCGCGCAATCGTTTTGTGGGAGAGGAACTGGGAAAAGGTCGAAGCTTGGAGGATATTGCCGTGGGGATGAACGAAGTTGCCGAAGGCATAAATACGACGCGGGCCGTTAAGAAACTGGCTGATCGCCTCGGCGTTGAGATGCCAATCGCCAATGAAGTTCATGCGGTGTTGTATGAAAGAAAACCCGCAAGAGACGCGGCGACGGAACTAATGCGCCGGCCATTGCGCGTTGAAGCCAATTGGTGATTCTCTAGTCTGACAAACTTCAGTTTGTCATGAGTATGAAACGACAAACTGAAGTTTGTCAGACAATGTGATGCCAACTGCTATTGAAGAAAAAGTGCTCGCCTCGAATCGTGCTGCATATCACAACTACCATATCCTCGATAAATACGAGGCAGGAATTGCGCTTACCGGAACGGAAGTGAAAAGCGTACTCGTTGGCCGAGTCCAGTTAAAAGAAGGTTACGTCGCCATACGCGAGGGCGAGGCCTGGTTGTTTAATGCGCACATTTCGCCTTATGCTCATGGCAACCGCGAAAATCACGAACCACTGCGGACGCGCAAGCTGCTGCTGCACCGGCGGGAGATCAAGCGTCTGGATGAGGCGATCGCCAAACAAGGCATGACGCTGGTTGCGACGCGAATTTATCTCAAGAATCGTCGCATAAAAGTCGAGGTCGCGATTGCGCGCGGCAAGAAGATGTACGACAAGCGTGAAACCGAAATGCGCCGCACGGTGGAAAGAGAGACGCGAGCGCAGTTGAAAGAGCGCAACAGATAGAGTTTTTATTATGCAGATTTGTAGGAGCAGAAACAGAACATGCAAATAGAAGTTGCCAGCGGAAGTATGCAAAAGACGGACGTTCAGGCGTTGGCCGTCGCGGTCTTCAAAGATGAAAAAGCCGACGACGGGTTTCTGAAGAAACTCGATGAGTCTTGTGGCGGGATGATCAAGTCGGTGCTCGACAGCGAAGAGTTAAAAGGGAAAGAAGGGGAAACCGCTTTCCTGCACCTGTCGGGAAGTGATAACGGCAAAGCACGCCGCTTGTTGTTAGTCGGTGTCGGTGAGCGAAGTGAGTATACCCGCGCTTCCGTTTCGGAAATGGCAGGAACAGCGGTGCGCACCTTGCGCGGAAAAAACGTCAAGTCAATCGGAGTCGTGGCTCGATTCGAGGGTGACGCGGAAGACACCGCTGCCGCGGCCGCCGAGGGCGCGGTCATTGCATTGTTCGATCCAGATAAGTACCGCACCGTCGAGAAAGAAGAAAGACAAATTGACCGGCTGGCGGTCTTCATCGACGGCGCTGATGCAGGAGCGATCGACCGTGGCATCAAGCGCGGGCAAATCATCGGCGAGTCTGTCAACTTTACCCGGGACATGGCAAACGAGCCGGGCGCTTATCTGACACCGACGATCATGGCAGACCGCGCACGCGAGATGGCAAACGAATGCGGATTAAGCATCGATGTGCTTGATGAAGCGCGCATGGAACAGGAAGGCATGGGTTCGTTGTTGAGTGTCTCGCGCGGATCCGATGAGCCAGCCAAGTTAATTATTTTGAAGTACAGCCCCACAAATGAACACGAAGACTCAAAAGGCTTGCTCTCATTCGTAGGGAAGGGAATAACTTTTGATTCGGGCGGTATCTCTCTGAAACCAGGCGAAAACATGGAGTTGATGAAGTATGACATGACGGGTGGCGCAACTGTCATTGGCGCGATGCGCGCCATCGGAAAGTTGAAGCCGCCTATTCCCATTCTGGGTGTCATCCCCTGCGCCGAAAATTTGCCCTCAGGCAAAGCGACAAAGCCCGGAGACGTCGTGCGGGCCATGACCGGAAAGACCATCGAGGTAATCAACACTGATGCCGAAGGAAGATTGATTCTTGCCGACGCCATCGCCTACGCGAAAAAACTTGGAGCCACGCGAATAGTTGATATGGCAACGTTGACTGGCGCTGTCTCGATCGCGCTTGGTGACGTCAATGCAGCCATCCTTGGCACGGATCAAGAACTGATAGATGAAGTAATCTCGGCAGGTAAGGAAGTCGGCGAAAAGTTTTGGCAGTTGCCGCTTGATAAGGAATACTCCAAGCAGATCAAATCTGATATCGCGGACATCAAGAACGTGGGTGGACGAAAGGCCGGCACCATCACCGCGGCGGCCTTCCTAAAAGAGTTTGCTGATGGCGTGGCATGGGCGCACCTTGATATCGCCGGTACCGCGTGGGGTGACGAAGCAAAGCCCTTCAGGTCAAAGGGCCCAACCGGTATCGCGGTCCGAACATTAATAAAAATTGTGGAGCGCGAGTCTTCGCAAGCGACCGGCAATTGAGCCCTTTGTGTACTCAACGGTAGACACCCGGAGTCTTCATTAATCTACAGTTCAACCAGTGACTTCTATCAAAATCCCAGCACTTGCTAGGATTCTTTCATCCTTTTGCTGTGGCATTAAACTTGATTAGTGAGTGGCAACGCCAAAGGGGTTAGCCACTCACAATAAACAACGTCCTCGCCCCCCTCGAAGGCCGCTCGAGGAATTAAGAGCCGCCCCTTTGGCACCCCCTCACAACGAAAAATTTCCTGCCCATCTATCAGCTCCATTACATCAGTCAGGATGGTGTTATAATTTACCAGCAGAACGACCCCGTTCCTGCAGGCATTGGCCAGTACTACTGTGACTGATTACTACAAAGTTCTGGGCATCAGGTCAAACGCGTCCAAGTCTGAGGTGAAGTCGGCATATCGCAAGCTTGCGCGACTTCGGCACCCAGACCTGAACGCCGGTTCGGAGAGTGCCGCGCGCGATTTTGCGCTCTTGTCCCGCGCTTATCGCGTGCTCATGGATCCGCAGGAGCGGGCCTACTATGACGAGCAACTAACCGCACAGCGTGACAGTGGCTATTCGATTCTCAACTCAAACAATCCGCACGCACGCCGCGCCCGAAATTTGACTGTACAAGCGCGTTGGGACCGAGTGGTGAATGAAGTCCTGGAGCGCGACCGTCGCGAGAATCGAGAACGCCAGCGGGCTGTGTTCACGACTGTATCTCTGTTCCTTTCAACATTTTTTGTTGCCATGATTCGTCCGCATTTGTGGGAAACCTTCGGTTACATGGGCCGTGCCATCGTGCTTACGTTATTTGTGATTGGCGTGTGGCACCTGGTAACTCGACTGCGCGAATACTTTGATCATTACACTTACAGTCCCAAATCCATCCGCAGCTCGATCATGGAAGATGGTGAGAAACCTGAGCAGCCATTCTCGCGATTTTCGGCTTATACTTTTTTGCTGGTCGGTTACGGAGTCAGCATTGCGATTGGATTGGTTGTTGGATGGCATGCGCAGGAGTTTTTCAGCGACTTGACTATGCTACTCCGGCACAAAGTTGAAGTGGTCCAATCGAATATGCTCTTTTTTTCGTCAACGGCTTTGTTGATTCCCGACCTCGTCGTTTATCCTCCCATTGCTGTTCTGATTGTAGATTCAATGCAGGCTGTTACTGCGCGAATTGACTAACCGTCAAAAATCCCGCGCCAGGATTTGGCCGCGTCGCAGCAAATGACAATATCTCAAAATCTACCGCGCGCAGCTTTGCCGTTAGTGCTTTTTCTCGTCGCCTTTGCTTCTTTCCAGTACGCCTCAGTCGCCCGAAGTTCGACTTCCGTCGCGGGACATACCATCCAGGGTTCGCTTACTCCGCTTCAGTTTGAGATTGAAAAGCAAGCAAGACGTATGAGTTCCGCGGAAACTGAGGAACGCCGGGACGCGGTTACGCGTCTCGGTTCAATGCATCATCCCGCAGCATCGCGCGCGGCACTGCCGGCGCTGCACGATTCTGTTGCCATTGTCCGGGCCACTGCCGCATCCGCCATACTCTCGTTGCCGCCGGGCGAGAGCGCTGGATACTTGATCCCGCTGCTTACCGATAAAGATGAATTTGTCAGGCGCGAAGTCGCGTTTGCACTGGGCAGAACTCATTACCAGAGTGCCGCGCAGCCGCTTGTCGAAAGACTTACCTCCGACAAAAAAGATTCCGTGCGCAGCGCTGCCGCGGTTGCTCTTGGCGAATTGAAGGAGGCGTCGGCTACCTTAAGTCTTGCTGCAATTCTTTCACCTGGATACGGAACCGCATCTCGCTCGAGTAAGAAACCTAAAAGGGGAAGAGACTTGTTTTTGTTGCGCGCGACTGCGCATTCGCTGGGTCAGATTGGCAGCAGCGCCGGACTGCCTGCGCTTGTGGCTGCGTTGCAGGATGAGAAAATGCCGGATGATGTGCGGAGAGAGTCTGCCTTTGCGTTGGGACTGATTGGCGATGCCGCCGCAATTCCAGCCTTACGTAGCGTTGAAGCAGCACGCGACCCCTATCTTGCGGAAGCCGCGCACCAGGCAATCCGCAAGATTGAACGTCAATCAAAACCAGTCAATGGCAATTAGATTGAAAGGCACTTAAAGCAAAAGCGCCGGCACTGATGAAAGTGACCGGCGCTTTTCGCATCTCAGAAAACCGCTATCTTAGTTTTCAGTCTTCTCGCTGCGGCTTTGCCCTTTCTTAGCAGCTTTGGTCGCTTGTGGGATCGGCAATCCGACGCCGCCAGACATCGACTCTAAAATCTCGGGCTCTTCCTTGGGCGCCGGCAAATCGTGTATCAGCGCGCCGCCTGATCGTTTCGAGAAGATTAGCTTGTGCGTGTACTCGTCCAAGTCGACATGCACGAGGTCGCCGAGCCCAATCTGTCCGGTTGCTACGAGATTCGAAAGCGGATAGACGAGAAAGCGCTCGACAGATCGTTTCAAGTGACGGGCGCCGTATTTGAAGTCCAGGCCTTCCTTCAAAAGCGTTTCTTTGGCAGTCTCAGAACACTGAAACACAAACTTGGTTCCGGCTGACTGCATGATCCGCTCCTGCACAGCTTGCAGTTCAAGATCCAGAATCTGGCGCAGATGATGTTCCTTTAGCGAGCGGAACACGACAACCTTGTCGATGCGATTCATGAACTCCGGCGAAAACTTGCGCCGCGCAGATTCCACTGCCGTGCGGTAGATTTTTTGATCTACTTCGGTGTCGTTCGGGTTTTTGGTGCCCTTGCCCGGCGCAAAGCCGATTCCACCAGAAATCAACTCTGACATTTCTCTGGCGCCGAGGTTAGAAGTCAAAACAATCATGCACCGCGAAAAATCTACGCGCCGGTTGTCACCCAGCGTGAGCGTTGCCTTGTCAAGAATACCCAGCAACAACTGCCATAGACTGTCAGAAGCTTTTTCGATTTCGTCGAACAAAATAAGTGAAAGCTTCAACTCGTCCGTGTGCATGCGGTCGAGATTTTCCTGCGTCAACATTGGCGAAGTCTCGCGATGGCCCAGATATCCTGGGGGCGAGCCGATTAGTTTCGCAATTTCATGCGAATGCTGAAATTCCGCGCAGTCGATCTTTACGATCGCATTCGCATCGGCAAACAGAGCTTCGGCCGCGGCTTCGATGACGCGCGTTTTTCCTGAGCCGGTCGGGCCGAGAAAAAGCATGGTGCCGATCGGCCGGTTGGGCGGGTTCATGCCGGCCAGGAATATCTGGTAAAGGCCGCTCATGCGGCGAACAGCGCGCTCCTGGCCCACGATGCGAGCGGAAAGCTGCTCTTCGAACTCCTGGGCGCGCGGACTTTTCTGATCGGGATCCAGGAAGACTGTGCCCATAGTGTCGTTTATTTTGTTTAGCTCCATTTCCGAAATCATGCCGTCCTCCTTGCAGCGCGACCCTTTGTTCGTAGCGCTTTTCCGGCTCGGCCGATATTGGCCGACCTTTCTATTGCAAGGAACGATCCGCTAGTCAAATTGATGCACAAGTCGCCGCCTTCGTTTGCCTGCATGAAGTCGCGCACCTCGGCGACGCCGATATTGACCGATGCTATATATACGACACCGACGAAAATGTCATCACAAAATGTTGGGTTGATAGGAAAAGTGAATAATGTTTGCGGCGAACTCCTGCATTTCTTCGGTGACAATTCATGTCAGAAAGGTGCTGCCATTATTTGTTGGCTTAGGGGAACGCGCGTGCGGAAGTGCACGTTTTAGCGCAGGCTCCGACCAAAAGAAACATGAGCGGGTGACGTTTTGTACAGTGGTGATTCTTGGCGTCGCTTAGTCGTAGTATTCGAGTCCGAGGTGTGTGATCAGGTCTTCGCCACGCAGATAACGCAAGGTGTTTTTGAGTTTCATGAGCTGGATGAAAACGTCGTGCTCTGGATACAAGCCCGGAATCGTCTGTGGCGATTTAAAGTAGAAGGACAACCATTCCTGCACGCCCTTCATGCCAGCGCGTTGTGCAAGATCGAGAAACAACGCGAGATCCAGAACAATCGGCGCCGCCAGAATCGAATCGCGGCAAAGGAAGTCGATCTTGATCTGCATTGGATAACCGAGCCAGCCGAAAATATCGATATTGTCCCAGCCTTCCTTATTGTCGCCGCGCGGCGGGTAGTAGTTAATGCGAACCACATGCGAAAAATTCTTGTAGAGTTGTGGATAGACTTCTGGTTGAAGAATGTATTCGAGCACTGAAAGCTTCGATTCTTCCTTCGTCTTGAAGGATTCCGGATCGTCGAGTACTTCGCCGTCGCGGTTGCCGAGGATGTTGGTCGAATACCAACCGTTGAGTCCCAGCATTCTTGCCTTCAAACCAGGCGCCAGGATTGTCTTCATTAATGTCTGGCCAGTCTTGAAGTCCTTGCCGCAAATCGCCAGCCCATTTTCCTCGGCGAGTATTCTGAGCGCCGGAATGTCAACCGTTAAGTTTGGCGCGCCATTCGCGAATGGTATTCCGGATTTTAAAGCAGCGTACGCATAGACCATTGAAGGAGCGATCGCCTTGTGGTTTTCACGCATCGCTCTTTCAAACGAGTCGAGCGTTTTGTGAACCGGGTGTTGTTTGAGAAAGATTTCGGTTGAGGCCGCCCAAATCATTACCACGCGCGAGCAACGGTTCTTCTTCTTCCACTCAGCAATCTCGGCGATCAGTTGCTTAGCCAATTCAAACTTGTTTTTGCCGGATTTGACGTTCGTGCCGCTCAGCCGCTTAACATAATTTTGATCAAAGACGGCCTTCATGGGCTTGATTTTCTGAAGCGGTGTTTTTAGCTTGTTAAGCAGATCTTTCTCGAGCACGCCGGCATGCATTGCCGCCTCGTAAGCCGAGTCTTCAAAAATGTCCCAGGCGCCAAAGACGAGATCTTCAAGCCGTGCCAACGGCACAAAATCCTTGATTAACGGCACACGATTGTCGGTTCGTTTGCCGAGCCGGACCGTGCCCATCTGCGTCAAACTGCCGATGGGTTGACCGATACCCTTTTTCACTGCTTCAACGCCGGCGATGAATGTCGTACTCACCGCGCCGAGGCCAACCAGCAACACTCCCAATTTGCCTTTTGGCTCAACAATCGGCGCGCCCTTTTGAACTGCCATCTATAAGTCTCCTGTTAATTGTGGTGCTGCGAATAATACAGGTGTGAATCGTTGCTGTCATCTGGCGGCATTTGCCGGCGGCGAATCGCTTACTGAATCGCGCTGCTGAATCATTGCGGCCGGATTGTTTGTGATGAGCGCTTTTAGACCTAAACGCTGCGCTCGCTGGATCCAGTTCACAGCGTCGACGGTCCATACGACGACTGGCAATCCCAAGTGTCCAGCTTTTTCAACGACACGCGCTGAGACCAGCGAGTGATGAAGCGCGATCTCATCAGCGCGATGCTCAACTGCAAGGTCGAGCATCCTGAGGCGGCGGATGGTTGAAAGTGGGCGCGATAGTCTTGGCTCAAACAGCGCGGCGGTGGAAATCGCAGGATCAATCTTCTTGACCAGCGCAATTGCGGCGAGGTCGAAACTTGAAACTACTCGACCCGCTATTTGTGCATTATGAATTTCGTAAACAACCGTCTCAGCCAGGGCCTTCGCATCTGCCGCATCTGATTTCATCTCAAGATAGAGAAGAGAATTGGTTTGCTGGCACAACTCAAAAACCTGTGCAAGTGTTGGGAGAGTTCCAGCATATCGCTTGCCTTCAGTTTGAAGCGGGTTGAACCAACTGCTTACGTCGCAATGCTGCAACTCCGCGGCAGTGAGCTCACCGACCAAACGATCGATCTGTCCAGTGCGCTTGAGGCTTGCGTCATGGATGACGACCGGCACGCGATCGCGCGAAAGTCGGACATCAAATTCGATTCCATCCGCGCCGTCTTCCAGCGCTCGCGAAAAAGCGGCGAGCGTGTTTTCCGGAGCGACGGCCGACGCGCCACGGTGTCCGATGATTAAAGGAGTTGAGACCATGATGTCGTGAACTGTCCATCATAATCTCGCGTAAGTGATTGAATGAAATGCGGGAAGATAGGTGAACTCAATTGAGCAGGATGGAGCGAATGTTAGGCAGGCTTTCGTTGAGAATTCCCGACGATTTTTCGCAGCGTTATATCAAACGTGCCGTATTCTGTTTTCAGCCGAGCTGCGACGGGAATTCGTTTGCTATCGCTTGTTAACCAGATTGAAAGCTGGCCCGGTTCTCTAACCATGCCGTCGGGTCCATAAAGACCGGGATCCAACCGTATAACTTCTACGCGGCCCAGCACGGTTTTCATTCGCTTCTTTTCGATCACTTTTACTGGCACGCGATACACGCGACCGGAGTCGCTGATAGTAACCGCAAGAGTCTTGCCAACCTCCAGCGGCTGCGTGCGCAGGAAATAAATCGCTGACAGGATGTCGTAGACCTGGCCGGTAAAAGTTGTGGTG
>DATNOG010000091.1:0-7846 GCA_035601415.1 Pyrinomonadaceae bacterium
TCGGATAAAGTTCCCGAAGGTTTCAAGCACTGAAGGGTTGTAATAATCAAAGTCGCGCAGCGTGCCGCTGAGCACAATGGCGTCGGGGCCAAACTTCTTCGCCGCCGTGGCAATCGTGGCCAGGTGCGCAACCTCAGTTACCGGTTCCTTAATGAGGCGTTCGACGTTGCCCAAAATATTTTCGACGGCCAGACCGGCGATGTAACGCTCGCGCTTGATCTGCGCGGAGGTACCGCTACCCCACTCGCTGCGCGCGACATCCGAAAGATCGTCTTCATCACGCAACAGGCAATCGACGACAAGCACGCGCGCCTTTTCGATGCGCTTTTCAATCGGCTCGTAGCGGCAGAATGTGTGTTGGAATGGAAACGGGAGTGAAACGTCCGTTTCAGGTGGCAGCGATTCTTCAGTTCGCAATTCACGAGGTGCTTCAATCATCGCCGCTATTAAACTTCGATTCGTTAAGGTAACGCAAGCTGTCGAGTGGCACAGACCTCAGTCTGTGAGTGGCACAGACTTTAGTCTGTGGCGCCGTCGCGAGCACAGACTGAAGTCTATGCTACTACGATCGCTGTTTTGTACTTTGCTTGAACTCCGGAACAGGTGTACCGGCGCCGGCTTCTGCAATCTCAGCTCTTATCGCCGCCAGCAGCAGTTTCTTAATACGATTGCGAAAAGCTTCTGACTTGTGAAACGCAAGATGATCCACCAGCAGCAGCATTCTGTGCCAGGATGATTCCAACTCGTCGGCAAGTTGCGAAATTTTAGTAATGTCGTACGGCACCGCTGCCTGCTCGCAACCAGCGCGTGCGAAAACCGAAAGGTAGCGTGCTGTCGCCAGGTCCGGACACAACAGACGGCGCTGGCCAATTTTCAATTCCACACCCAGCAAAGTGTGTTGAATGTCGATGCGCTCCTTTGCTTTGAATTTTTCGAAACTATACGCGCGCGTGCGCGTTTTGCGAACGCGCTCCCGGTAGATGTACGGCAGCCAGGCCGATTTGAGCTCTTCCTGCACGCGTGCCGCATAGTGAGCAGCGCTTTCAGCGCTCCTGAGTGCTCCAGTTTTGGAGTGAGATGTCTCCAATGGAAAAACTCGATAAACCGGCGTGCGGCGTTGGAACTAAGCGATTGCAGAACCGCGAACGGTAGCGACCGGATGCTAAGCTCAACGCGCACTAATTGACCTAAATCTTTTCAGGTTGAGCCTAGCATCCGGTCGCTACCGCTCGCGGTTCTGCATTGCTGCAATTAGAGTTCGGAATAATGCGGCGCATGGGCCTGCCGCTCATCAAAAACAGTTTCAATCTATCGCCTCGAAACAGAAACTGGCCTTTTCGTTTGCAGCGCATTAATTACGCGGCCCGGAAAGAGTCCGAGGTAAAGCACGCCGAGCACCGTTAATACCAGGGCGAATCCGATGCTTGCCGGAATTCGCGGCGCGTCCCAGGTGGTGGTGCGCTCGCGGAAAAACATTACGATGATCAGTCTCAAATAATAATAAGCCGACATCGCTGAGTTTAGAACACCCACCACCACCAGCAGGTAGTAACCTTGATCGAGCGCAGCGCGAAAGACCATTACTTTGCCGATGAATCCAGCCGTCAGTGGCATTCCCAACAAGCTCAAGAGAAACAGCGAGAGCGCAAACGCCAACCACGGCGTTTGAAAGCCGATGCCGTTGTAGTCCTCAACTTCAGTGCGCCGGTCCCCTAAGCGCGAGATAAGTTGCACCACCGCAAAGGCGCCAAGATTCATGACCGCATAAGCGAGCAGATAAAAAATCACTGCCGTGATGGCCGCGTTGCGTAGCTCCAGGTCCGCGGCCGCGCCGGCGGCAATGAAACCGACGAGCGCATAACCCGCATGTGCAATCGAAGAATACGCAAGCATGCGCTTGACGTTGTTCTGTGCAATCGCGACGACGTTGCCGACCGTCATCGTGAGTATTGCGAGCACGACCAGGGCACTGAGCCACGCCGCATGAATCTGGCCACCAACAGAACCAGCCACTGCGACGAACGGAAAGGCGAAAATAAAGACCCTGATGAAAGAAGCAAACCCTGCTGCCTTTGGACCCGCCGCCATAAAAGCCGTGACCGGCGTCGGCGCGCCTTCGTAAACGTCCGGCGTCCAAACGTGGAAAGGAGCGGTGGCAATCTTGAAACCAAAACCCACCAACATCATCGCTGCGCCCGCAAAGAGCAGCGACGGATACTGAGCAGTGGGAATTCGCCGTGCAATCTCGGCGATGTTGGTGGTGCCGGCGAGCCCGGCGGCGGTGGAGGTCGCGCCGTAGGTGAGCGCTATGCCGTAAAGGAGAAACGCAGATGAGAACGAGCCGAGAATGAAATACTTCATCGACGATTCGTTTGAGCGAACATCAGTGCGGCGGAAACCGCACAGCACGTAGGTGGCAATCGACAGAATCTCGAGTCCCAGAAAAACTATCACCAGATCGCCCGCCGACGCCATAAACATCATGCCGGCAGTTGCAAACATCAGCAGCGAGTGAAACTCGCCTGCGGGCAGGCGCTCATTTTCCACCCAGACCATGGAAATCAGAATCGTCAATGCCGAGACGACCACAAAAACAATCGTGAATCCCAGTCTCAACTCATCCAAAACAATCATGCCGTTGAATGCTTCGCCGACGCTATGCCATGAGAGCCATAACCAAACACACGCGGCGGCCGCTGCGACCAGTCCCGCGAGCGAAATGCCGCCTGTGAGCCAACGTTGCGTCGGCTTGGCAAAGGCATCGACCAGCATGACGATCACACCGACCAGGCAAACGATCAACTCCGGCAGGATCAGCGCTAGGTTGATGTCAGGCTGCCAAAGTTGTAAGGCAAGAAAATTCACAGATAGAAAACCTCAGGGTTGGTAGGGTATGCCAGGCTGGCTTCCTAACAATAATGGCTCGAGAAAGAAAATCTCAGGGTTGGGAAGGGTGGCTTGCCCCCGCTTCGTTTGATTGGCATTCATCGCGGCGGGGGCAAGCCACCCTTCCCGACCTTGAGCCTCTTTCGCTCGAGTTCTTACTTCAAAGCTTGAGCCGGTCGATCTGATATGAGCCAGCCTATCGCGTCCTTCCACCGGCTTAACACTGGCAAACGAACCTCCCGTTGGCGGCGCCGCCACGCGCGTCCGAACCTGATCTACACTCGCTTGCGAGCGATCGAGAAACACACGCGGGTAAACGCCCATGAACAACATCAGGACCAGCAAGGGCAGCAGCAATCCGAGCTCGCGTGCATTGAGGTCCTTCAATGCCGAGTTCTCGGCATTTGTAACTGGTCCAAACACAACGCGCTGCAACATCCACAACATGTAAACCGCGGCCCAGATGACACCAGTGCCTGCCAGCATTGTTGCGATCCACGCGTGTTGAATCGCAACTGCAGTCCAACTGCCAATCAGTATTAGAAACTCGCCCACAAAGCCATTCAGAAACGGCAGCCCAATCGATGAAAGCGAGGCAATCACGAATAAAGTTGCAAACCAGGGCATCGGCGTCGCCAGCCCGCCAAAATCTGAAATCTGGCGCGTGTGCCGCCGCTCGTAGATGAAACCGACAAACAGAAACAGCGCGCCGGTCGAAACACCGTGATTCAACATTTGATAAAGCGCGCCCTGCATGCCCAGTTCTGTGAACGAGAAGAGTCCCAGGACGACAAACCCCATGTGGCTCACCGATGAATAAGCTACGAGACGCTTTACATCCGGCTGGACCATCGCCACCAGCGCGCCGTAAATGATGCCGATGATTGCCAGCGTGATCATCACGGGCGCAAACTTGCGCGACATGTCAGGAAAGAGTCCCAGATTGAAACGCAACAGTCCGTAAGTTCCCATCTTCAATAGCACGCCGGCCAGAATTACTGACCCGGCGGTGGGCGCCTCTGTATGCGCGTCGGGCAGCCAGGTATGCAGCGGGAACAGTGGCACCTTAATGCAGAACGCAAATGCAAAAGCGAGGAACAGCCAAAACTCGGCACGCGGCGCCAGCGCAGTTGTGCTGTCGCGCATAGCGGTGAGGATCGCGACGTAGTCAAAAGTTCCATAGATGTAAAAGAGCGCAATGATGCCGACCAGCATCAGCAAACTGCCGACAGAAGTGTAGATGAAGAACTTTATTGCCGCGTAAATTCTTCGCTCGCCGCCCCAGATGCCGATCAAAAAGAACATTGGTACCAACGAAGCTTCGAAGAACAAATAGAACAGCAGCAGGTCGAGCGAAACAAACACGCCCACCATTGCGCCAGCCAGTAGTTGCAGAAATAGATAATAGGAAAGCTGGCGCTTTTGAATTGCTGTCCAGCTCGAGAGGATCGCGATCGGCATCAAGAGCGTTGTTAACAACACCAACCACAGACTGATGCCATCTACGCCGACGTGATAGCGAGCGCCAATCGAGCCAATCCACATTACGTCGTCAACCAGGCGAAATTCTCGCATGCCGGCGCCGCTGCCTTTGATCAGCAGCAGCGAAAGCATGAAATCAGCGACAGAGAAGGCAAGCGCGATCCATTTATAGTTTGACTCGCGCCGGCCAGGCAGAAGGCTGTAGCCGACGGTTGCAAGACCGCCGATTACGGGTACGAGAATGATCGCTGTTAGGAGGTGCTGCATAAACTATGGCAAAAGGTGCATGGCGTGAACGCCGAAGTACGCAAAAAATCCAATTACTGCCACGGCGCCCAGCAAAATAATTGCCGCATAGGCGCGCACGAAACCGCCTTGCAAATGCCGAACGGCGCG
Organism: Pyrinomonadaceae bacterium; assembly: GCA_035601415.1. Taxonomy (GTDB): domain Bacteria; phylum Acidobacteriota; class Blastocatellia; order Pyrinomonadales; family Pyrinomonadaceae; genus PSRF01. The sequence goes on from DATNOG010000091.1 coordinate 4,765, forward strand.
GCCGCCCTCAATCACAACTCCACCAATCGCATGCAGGAAGCCGTCGATCACGCCGACGTCGAAAATCTTCCAAAGTCCTTCGCGGGAACCTGCATTAATAGGATTGATGACAACGGCATCATAGATCTCGTCAACGTAGTACTTGTTCTCGAGTATGCGCGGCATGACAAGCAGCGGGCGCTTTTGAAAGATGATCCAGCCCAGCACAATGCCGAGAGCTGCGATGCCGACAGACAGCAGCGCCAATAAGCGTTCAGCGCGCAGCTCTGCAGCGGAATGCGCGCTCTCGCCGGATTCGTCCAAAGAAACGAATGCAGGCGCACCGTCCGTCGCTTGCGGCGGATGTGACAGCCAAACTGGTTCCGCGGCAGGCGCGCCTTCAGTTTTTCCGCCCGGCACTTTCGCAATGACCGGATCGAGTGTTTGCTCGAGGTAATTTGTCGGGTGCAACCCGACCAGCGAGCCGAGCGCGTAAGGCACGCCAATAAATCCGCCGACCGTCGAAAGAATCGCCAGCACAACCAACGGAACCGTCATTAGCCAGGGTGACTCATGCGGCTCGTGAACAGCATGATCATCATGGTGCGCATCGTCGTGAATACCCTGGGTTCCGTCGACGTGATCCAAATGTTTTTCGCGAAAGCGTTCGCTGCCCCAAAAAGTCATCACCATCATGCGGGTCATGTAAACAGCGGTGAGCAGCGCCGTCAGCGCGCCGATGAACCAGAGCGCTTTGCTCCAGGCCGGACTCGGCAAACTAAACGTTCCCGCGCTCCAGGCGCGCCAAAGAATTTCATCCTTAGAAAAGAAGCCGGCAAAGATCGGTATGCCTGAAATTGCCAGCCAGCCGGTGAGCATCGTTGCAAATGTAATGGGCATGTATTTCTTGAGCCCGCCCATGCGCCGCATGTCCTGCTCGTGATGCATGCCGAGAATTACTGAGCCGGAGCCGAGGAAAAGCAAGGCTTTGAAGAAGGCGTGTGTGATGACGTGAAAAATTGCCGCGGTGAACGCGCCGAGACCGCAAGCAAGAAACATGTAACCAAGCTGGGAGATCGTTGAGTAAGCCAGAACCTTCTTGATGTCGTTTTGCGCAATGCCGATCGTCGCGGCAAACAACGCGGTCGCTGCGCCGATGACCGCAACAACAAACATCGCCGTTGGCGCGTGCGTGTAGATCGCCGAACAACGCACAATCATGTAAACGCCCGCTGTCACCATCGTGGCCGCGTGAATTAAAGCCGAGACTGGCGTGGGCCCGGCCATCGCATCAGGCAGCCAAACATAAAGTGGTATTTGCGCGCTCTTGCCGGCCGCGCCGATGAATAGGAGAATCGCAATAGACGTTACGCCGCCGGCAAAGATTGCATGCCAGGTAAACGGATCAATAGCGGACATGCCGGCGATCGTTTGCAGCGCGCTAGTCACTCCGTGCGCAGGCTTATTAAAGAAACTGATCGAACCGGTAAGGAAGAAGGTGAGCATGATGCCCATCACAAAACCCCAGTCGCCGACTCGATTAGTAATGAATGCTTTCTTCGCCGCGTCACCGGCCTCTTTGCGATCGATGTAGTACCCAATCAAAAGGTAAGAGCAGAGACCGACGCCTTCCCAACCGACAAACATAAGTAGAAAGTTGTCGGCGAGCACGAGCGTCAACATCGCGAACATGAACAGGTTCAAAAACGCAAAGAAGCGGTAGAAGCCTTCGTCCTTGTGCATGTAGCCGACCGCGAAAACATGTATCAGGAAACCGACAAAGGTGACGAACAAAGCGTACGTGCCGCTCAACCGATCCATCGCCAGGCCAAAGTCGGCGCGAAACTTTCCCACTTGTATCCAGGTCCAAAGATGATCGAAGACTGGTTCAGTTGAACGGAGCGCGCCGCCGGATTTGAAGGCTAGATAGAAGGCAACGAGGGTGGAAACCGCGACTGCACCACAAGCGATGACGCCGATAAACTTTTCGTCCCGCAAGCGACGACCCAGAAACCAGTTAGTCGCTGCACCGGCGAGCGGAGCAAAGATGATCAGACTTAAGAGATTGTTTTCCATCAAGATTGTCAGTCATCAGTTGTTAGTTGTCAGTTGCAAAAAACAGCAACGGACTACGAACAACTGACAACGGACAGTTTTACAGTTTCAAAATGCTCGCATCATCCACATCCAACGATTCGCGGTTACGAAAGATGGCAATAATGATACCGAGTCCCACCGCTGCCTCGGCCGCTGCCACGGTCATGACTATAAAGACGAAAAGCTGACCGGTTACATCCTGAAAGAACCTCGAGAACGCAATGAACGTCAGGTTCACCGCGTTGAGCATCAGCTCGATGCACATAAACATCTGGATGACATTGCGCTTCATGATTACGCCGGCCGCGCCAATCGTGAAAAGGACCGCCGAGAGCGCGAGATACCATGAGAGTTGTGGCGCCATTTCTTTTTACTCCTCCCCGTCTCGGATTGAATCGATGCCGAGCAGGTGTGCGGCTTCGTCTGTCGTGTAGGTTTCCACCGGTCGCAGATCGCCGATTGCGCGCGGATTAACGATGTCCATTGCCAGGACCTGAGTGCCCGGCACGACGCGCGCATTGGCAGACAAGAAACCGGTCCGGCGCGCCAACGACATCGCGCCCACAATCGCCATTAACAAGAGAATGGAGGTTATTTCAAACGGCAGCAGGTAACCCGTGAATAGTCCTTCGCCAATTGAGTAGGTCAAGCCGACGTCCGAAAGGCCGCGCCGCATCTGGCCAGGAGTTGCTTGCACTGAATAAAGAATGAACGCTGTTTCCGCAATCAATATGGCCGCCATTGCGATGGCCGCCGGCACGAGAAATCGCAGCCGCTTGCGGCGCGGCTCTTCCTGCTCGACGTTCAAAAGCATGATGACAAAGATTACGAGCACCATGATGGCGCCCGCATAAACGATCACCTGCACGGCGGCGATAAAAGGCGCCGCCAGCGTTACGTAGATCGATGCCAGCGCAATAAAAACGCCAATCAACGAAATGGCGCTGTAAAGCGGATTGCGTTGGGACACCATGGCAATGGCGCTACCAATCGCTAAACCGGCAAA
>DATNOG010000092.1:0-5976 GCA_035601415.1 Pyrinomonadaceae bacterium
CAATCACTTGTTGAATTTCAAGCTCGACATCATCCTATCAAAAATTTCTTCCAGCGTTTTGTCTGTCGGCTTGTGATCATTGGGACCGTAGGATATGTGAAATATCAAGCTTTTAGATTTCACGATTACTAAACGCTGATCTTCGGGAAGCCTAATGAAGTACGCCGGCATTCCATCGAGTTGGCCGGCTTCTTTTGAGATAATCTTTTGATTCTGCATCTCCTCATCGACATATTTTTTTACCTCAGCCTGCGGAGTTGTGCTGGCGGAATAGATTTGGAAATGACCGCAACGCGCTTTGCGTTCATAACAATCTTTAGGACCATCGAAATTTACGTTCTCGCTTTCTCGAATGGACAATTCTGGTCCGGAATCGGGAGCTTGCATAACATACGCTTCCCAAGAGGCCGGGTAAGTGATGCTCCATCCGTGGGTGTTATTGAGCTGCACCCAATTATCGGATGCTCTGACGCCGCTTACCACTAACATTGAACAAATCAAAAATCCCGCGAGGCAACGATTCATAGATTTGTCACCTTCGATGGCCAACTAGGATTCGGCTTCAATTCGTTTTTTTGAGGCTGCATCATTGGGCGTGTATCGCTACTAAGAGTGAACCCCAGCAATACCCGGAGATTAAAGAATGCGGAGCGAGTGGAGGATTTCTTTTTCATAGGATGAAGGCTGCACTAAGCAGCGATTTTAACGGAACCGACGGAAAGCGGTTCAGGAACTTTGGCCATCTGTTCGGGGGCTTTTTCAGACCGGGCTCAAGCTGCAGCATGCTTGTAGTTGAGGCGCTAAAGGTGTGTCAACGCTTTTTGTTGTCAACAGGCAGTCAGATCTCACCTAATCTCATATGGGGCCTCGCCTGATATTTGACCCGATCGCGGCGGTAACAGCATTTTTCTCAGTGCGCCATCCGCGCGGTTAGGGTCGATATTCCTTGGGGTTTAGCTTGACTCGGTGCAGAAGGTTTTGTCAGGCTTGGTTAGATCGAGGCCTCAAATGTACACGCGAATTATCAACCGTTACATTGTGGACTGTTTGATTTCTTCAATGCGCAGAGTTTCGGTCGTTTCTTGGCTGACGTTGAATTCACTTTTGCAGCCTATGCATTCCGCAGAGCTGACTGGCACCATAACTGGGAAACTCTGCTATCCCAGTGAATATATTCCAGAGATGACCATCTACGCTCGGAACGTCAAAACCGGCAAAACTTTTTCTACACATGTCAAAGAGGGCACCGCTGTCTATAAGGTTTCGGTCCCACCGGGTAGATATTTTGTTTTTGTCTGGACACGAACTGAGAAGACATTGGGTCGAATTGGTGGGTTATACTCTCGCGCAGTTCCGTGCGGGCTAAATGTGTCCTGTGCTGACCATCGTCCCATACCGGTCGAGGTAGAGCCGAGCCGGACGGTCACTCATATTGATCCATGCGATTTCTACTCCCAAAAGAGCGTGCCACAACCCTGAAACACGGCCTAATAAAGCGCCTGGATCGAGTCAGAGTAGCGCCGATGTTATCAACGAAGCCTGCACACGTTCACGAAGTCCGCCCCGCAGAAATAAACGCGGCGTCGATCTGATCGCCGATGCGCTGCCATTCGGTCACCTGTGGTACGGCGAGCCAAACGCGGCCAGTAATGCAGTCGACTACGCGAAGTTTCGCAGTCGCTTAATCTTGGTCGACCACCACACAGTTGACCACGCGGGTTTCGCCGGTGCCGTAATAATAGACATCAATGCGAGTGCCAGGTTTGATTAGGTGCTCGTCGATCCCTCTGCCAGCTTTGTTCACGTAACGAACCGTCTTGTCGAGCACGAAGCCAAAAGTATCTGGCCCGCTTTCAGAGCCGACCACGATTATTTTGCCTGGTTCATAGGTGGTGGTGACTGTGCCGGAAGCAGTTTTCGTCTTCGCTGTTGGTGGTTGATTGGTTGTCTTTTGCCCTGCATTCGTCGGGCTCGTTTGCGCAAACGCCAAAGGCGCGATCAGCACGCAGACGAGAGCGTTGATTGTTTTCCTCACCATGAATTCCCCCCCCGTTTTTAAGTTGATTTTTTTACCCCAAGCTTCGTGGCTTTCGGGATTCGACGGACAGCAGCCAGCCGTTGCCGATTCCACATTTTGACCGACCTGCCCCGGCGCTGTTCAAACTATCAACGTTACATTCACGTGACGTGTCACACTTGCGCCGCCCGGCGACTGCGCAAAGTTTTTCAGCCGCTCACGCGATGCTGTAATTCGTGTTTACGATGAAGCTGGCAACGTGATCGAGACGCACGAGCACGCCGGCGAGTTCAAGGAGCCGTAAGCGTCACACGTAAAACAAAAAACCGCCATGCTGTGAAACATGACGGCTGATTGTGAAATGCTGCTGCTTTATTGGAGCGGGCGTAGCTTTATTGATTGTTGTTGACCACTTGCGGCGCAGGTTTGCTCGCTTCAAGCTGTGCGCTCACCTTCTGGATTTGCGCTGCCTGCTCTCTCACCGTCGCTGTGAGGGTTTGAATTTCCTGCTCCTGCTGTGCAGTAGTCGCCTCCTAAAATAGCAAAACGTAGCGCGGTTAATTCTTCACGGCCTGTTCTCAATGAGTGCCTCATAACGACCGTTCGTCTGTGTGTCACTCGAGAGAACAAATGCAACGTCGTGCTCAAGCGTCATTGTTACGTATGCCGCTTTGCCTTTCTTATGGTCCGTCACTGTGTAAACCTTGTGAAGGGGGTTAACGATGCGTTCCCTGCTCCCATTTCCCGCGACTACCGCCGCGGTGACATCAAGGGCCACATGGCGGAGTTTATCTTGTGTTGGTGTAACAACTCCCCACCTCTCAAAGGTCGTCCTGCCCATGACTTTTCCACTGTTCACGTCCGTCAGCGTGATAATGCCTTTCTCCACACTGACCCGAAATTGCACAGGCAGCGGTGTTCGCGAGTCTGCCTGACCTTCCAGCAGGGGAAGTCGTTGCCCTTCTGCATCTAGGCACATGCCAAACGACATCGTCGCTATTGCCGCCAGTATCAAAATTATCGTCTTCATATCTATCGACGAAAAAACTGCGGGGCGGTGAGCCCCCGTGAAGCAGAAAAATTTCATATTTCGATGGCCTTCAATTTGTGGATGCGAAGGACCGCGAGCAGCCTCTCCCACCAACTGCTGTTGTTGGGTTTAAAAGTGCCGGCGTGGCGAAAGATCGTTCGCTGGCTGTGAATATCGACGCAGATCGTGCGCTTATAAGTTTCAAAGAAATGCCAATTACGCAGGTGGAGGCCAACCACGACGCGCTCAAGGTCGCGCGTGGGGAAATCGACGGTCTTGCCGTGGAGCCAGCCACCCTCGTAAATGACTTCGAGGGCCGTCAAAACCCTGCGCTCCTCGACATTCTCGAGTTCGACGGATTCATCTGGGAACCGGACCGCAATCGCCGTCATTGACTTGGAAAATCTCCTTTCCTGGCGTGTCCAAAAGTCGAGGGCGCGAGGAGTACAGCGATACACTCGTTGAATCCCCTTCGCGTCAAAGTGTCGAGCTGTTCCATGAGACGCGCCTCGTAAGAATCACACATGGGGGATTCGCCACTTGGCTCGACCCATTCGGGATGTTGGATCCGCAGGTCGTCGTGAATCTGTTGCCGGAGTTCGGTGTAAGTGTGGATTTGGTGAGGCACAACCATGGACTTGGTGCGACTAACGAATTTCATAAACCGCCTTTCATTTGGGGTTGACTGCTCCAAATCCGCGCGGAACGAGGAATCATCCTAACGAGGCGCTTTGAACAGCGGCCTCACTTCGGCTGACTCGGGGCTCCAGTTGAATCTGGAGATCGCGCTAAGCGGTGCCTCAGCGAAGGTTAAGCTCCCCAACCGGTTTTTAGCCCGGCCGAAGATACGTTGAAACGTCGGGTAACGTAATCCAAGACATTTTTACCAGCAGTCCCGACAGCCGCATATAGGACTTTAGTCCTATGCGTTTAGGGAGCCGCAAAAGACGGCAAGGGAATCGGCGAAATCGCCAGATGTCTTTGAAGCGCCCGGGGTCGAGCCTGTCTTCTCGGAGAAAGAATAGGCAATCAATTATGCGCAAAACTGCGCGAGTTTTCGCTCAGGCGAGATTCTCGACTCAACTGGCAAACGGGTTGAGTTAATTCGTTAAATTCGTTTGCCCACGAAAACGTTCAAGACGCGAACGGCCTTCCAACGGCAATTTCTGCTACGCATCTGACAAGATACGGTGCGCGCCCCTTGTGGGTGAGCAGTAGGGTGCAATCGTGAAAGCTCAGCTTGCCACCGATGTCCTCCGCGATCCTGACCAACTTTGCACCGCGGAGCACAGCCCTCAGGCTCTCTTACCAAAGGTGCCTCCCGGCCTAGAGGCCAAAGCGGAACGAGCATTCCAAAAACTCTGCGGAGCACTATCCATGGCCGAAGGAAGTAGTGAAGCTCTTGGAGGATGCCGGGCACATCGTGATTCAGATCGGCTGCACTGGAGAAGGACAAGTATCCGACAGGCTTCGCAAAAACTTTGGGCAGCGGCTTAAATGCGGGGAACATAAGGTGCCGAAATTGACGTAATCAAGCCGGCCCTGCCTGCCCAAACTCACGCTCCGAATCGCTATTCACTTCGCTTTCGAAATTTCGGTGTTGGTGTCGATTGTAAATTAGTTCTGGTAATTCTAGTCCCTGCCGTGAGGATCGCGCTTGTGCTCTCGATCTTCATAGGAAATTATCGGCGCTCTTGGGCTGGTTATCCGGGAACTTCGCAATGCGCCGATAGGCTACGAGAGTGAAGATGGCTTTCGCATAGGCGAGCAATCTTTCCGCCGCATGTAATCGGCGCTACAAGCCATCTGCCTTTGTGAAGTGCATACTCCACAATTAGTCCTCCCGGACTTGCACATTTAGACTGTTAATGTTGAGCACGTTCAGCGTGAACGGTATTGGGTGCCTTTGTCGTCCCAGCTGTGCAGTACGCTTGAACTTGCGGTCATGTGCCGATGCGCCTGGGCGTGCTTGATCACCTTTGAGCCAGGCATCTTCGCCAACGTCTCGGCAGGCCGCTGCATACTCGGCGGCAGAACAGAATGCCGCATACGAAACAAAACCGAAAGCAGCAAGAGGAAGCCACGGGACAGGCGAAGCAATCAGCCAAAGAACAAGCTAACATCCAGCGGAATATGGATCAGCTTCAAAATGTTCAGTCGCTGCAAGATCGTCACGTCGCGCTCGAACAACAGCAGGCGGTTCTGTCGCAAAGAGTTGGCGAACTGCAGAAATTGCCTCAACAGTTGTCTGTTCATTCCTACATAGGAAACCGAGGGCGGCGCCATCGGTACGTTTACAATAACCCGGGACGAGCAGATTTACCCGCGTTGCAAACCCAGCTTACCGCCGTTCGCAAGGAAAAGGACGAAGTAGAAAAGCAATTAAAGAAAGCAGAACATTAAATCGAAAGATCGGGTATTTAGCGCCCGTGAAATACTGGGAGATCATCGCTGACAATCTCAGCAAAGCCGGTTGGAGCTTGGGCTACGTGTCAGCCGTGGATTGTTGCAGGCGAACGTCCTTTTTCGGCTCGGTGCTATTCTCTTATTTCCCTTTCTGTTCCTTTAATCGCTGCTCGGCTTGGCGCTGCTCGGTTTGCCGCCTCGCGATGACGAAATGGTTGTTTTCGCCGTAGCTCCTCCAGGGACCCGGAGGCACATCCCGCGCCTCGACAAATTGCCAATCGGTCGTGTCCGTCGGTTGGAGTCGGAGGTAATCGCGGACTGCGGGAGAAACATCCAACCCAGCCCCGTCGTTCAGATTTGGCGTTGGCCGTTCATTTTGGAAGACATATTGGAAATGATCCGTGCGAAATGGGCCGCAATCTTCCCATTGCGCGTAGCAAGTGCGATTTTCCTTTCGAATAGCAACCCAGCGATCCTTGCACACTGATTGACCAGGTCCCGTGTAGGCCTGTTTGAACCATGG
>DATNOG010000093.1:0-38226 GCA_035601415.1 Pyrinomonadaceae bacterium
ATACTTCTCGCCAAACAGGGCCATCGCACCCGAACGCATCGCTTCTTCCGTGGCCATCTCGTCCGTCTGCACCGGCTCGTTTCGCAAGATGTGATAGTTGACCAGGCGCTCAATCTCTTCGATCTCGGTCTGCGTCAACGGCTGATAATGCGTGAAGTCGAACCGCAGATAAGTTGGCGCAACAACTGAGCCAGCCTGCTTGACGTGCGAACCTAAAACTTCACGCAATGCGGCGTGCATCAGGTGCGTAGCCGTATGATTGCGTCGCGTGGCGTCGCGCTTCTCAACAGCAACCTCGGCAGTGACTGTGTCGCCAACTTTCAGCGTGCCTTTTTCAATCTTGACTTTATGAACGATCAAACCCTGCACAGGCGAGTAAGTGTCGAGAACGGCCGCAGCGAAATCACTGCGATCCGCCGCAGTGAGGTCAGTTCCGTCCGCGGTAGCGGATGGGTTGCTTAGTCTTCCAACATCACCAACCTGTCCACCGCTCTCGGCATAGAACGGAGTCTGATCAAGAATGACTTCGCCTTCATCATCACCAATCGCCCCTGACAGCGCTTCAACCTCCAGATCACCTTTGATTAGCGCTACGACCTTTGCGGAGTCAATTTGTGTCGTCTCGTAGCCTCGGAATTGTGATTTCGTGTCATGGCGGCGCGACAAAGCGACATAGATGGATTTTGTTTCCTTGAGTTCCGTCTTCTGAGCTTGAGTGCCGCGCTGCTGAATACCTTTCAGCGCTTCTTCAATGAGTCGCCGAAACTCCTCTTCGGTTAGCTGTGAAATGTCCTGATAGTTAGCGGCATTTCCTTCACCGACTTTCCAGCCGTGCCGCGAGCCATGATAGTGCTTTTGGATAACTTCCTGTCCGTCGAAGTGCAAAATTGCGTACATAAGATCGACAGGCGTCCCAAATGTATCGTACAACTGCGCAATTTCGGCGACCGGAATGTACCCAGGAAACCGAACACCAGGGTAATTGCCTATCTCCGTTTTATGCCGATCCATTAGCGCATCAAGTTTATTCAAGCCGACCGTCATCGTCGATCCGAACCGCTCCTCTTCCAACCGCACCATCTTCTCAATGAAGTCGCGCTGAGTTTCAAGTTCCGGATAAGCTTCGTGCATCTGATCGACGACGAAGTTCGTCACTTTGTAGAAAAACAAATCGTTGAGACCCAACGCGTGACGGCCCTGATAAATTGCGCGGCGCATTATCTTGCGCAGCACGTAATTGCGTCCTTCGTTTCCGGGCAGGATTCCATCAGCGATCGAGAAGGCGGTAGCGCGCGCATGATCCGCAATCACGCGCATCGCAAAACCTTGCTGCGTCTCCGCTTCGTAATGACGATCCGCAAGCTTTGCCGCGAACTCAACCACATTCTTCAGCAGATCCGTTTCATAGTTTGATTTGACGCCTTGGAGCACAACAGCCAAACGTTCCAAACCCATGCCCGTATCAACGGAGGGCGCCGGCAACGGTGTTAAAGCATATTTCCCAGGCTCAACTTCGCTGCGATCAAATTGCATGAAGACCAGATTCCACAACTCGGTGATCGTGTCGCCGGGACCATTGACGTTAGCTGCAGAGTTTTCCGCGTCGTTTGGATCAGAACCCATGTAGTAATGAATCTCGCTGCATGGACCACATGGGCCAGTCTCGCCCATCTGCCAGAAATTGTCTTTCCGCCCAAACCGCAGGATGCGTTTGCGCCGCGCGCCCACCTTCTCCCAAAACTTCTCGGCATCTTCATCCGGCCCGACCTGATCATCGCCTTCAAACACGGTGAACCACATGCGTGCCGGATCGAGTTTGAACTCGTTTACGAGTAAGTCCCATGCAAACTTGATTGCCTCCTCCTTGAAATAGTCTCCAAAAGAAAAGTTACCGAGCATCTCAAAAAACGTCTGGTGCCGTGCAGTCTTGCCTACTTCATCGAGATCATTGTGCTTGCCGCCGGCGCGCAGGCACTTCTGCGACGAGCAGGCGCGCACGTACTCACGCTTCTCCTGACCCAAAAACAGGTCTTTGAATTGATTCATGCCGGCGTTGGTGAAGAGCAGCGTCGGATCGTTGGCGGGCAGCAAGGGCGACGAGCGCACCCGCGTGTGACCGTGGCGTTCGAAGTACTGCAAAAACTTTTCGCGAATTTCGTTACCTTGCATGGTCGGTTTCGAGTTTAGCATGCGCTGTAAAGGCCGGCGAAACATGCAAGAAATCACAGCGCCCTTCAGTTTAGTAAGACAATGCCATCGAAAGCCCGGAATCGGCGGTAAACAAATACGGAACCGGGAGCGGTAGCGACCGGGTTAGAGCTACAACGTACAATCTAAGAAGGCTAGTTTCTTTCGGCGTTTGCGCATCGCAACTACGACCCGGTCACTACCGCTCCCGGTTCTGTATTTGTGCAATTGTGAGATTGAAGTTTCTCCACTCTGCTGCCTCGCTGAAGATCCTCATGACATCATTCATCGAGATCGCTCTTTGACATACGGCGCACTCTTTCGCTGACAAGTTCAAACGCAAAGCCCTGACGCAGTAAATGATCAAAAAGACTTTTGGCTTCGAGGCGCGTCTTAGGCTGGCCGCGCAGACGAATGCGCTTCTCAATCGCGCGTTCGATCAGTTCTTCTTCGGAAGTCTCCGCATACACTAAGTCCAGCGCCTCATCGGCAACCTGATTGGTAACCTTCTTCATTTTCAGATTTTGCTGCAAACGCCGCCGGCCAATTGGCCGTTGCTTCACTTTCAACGATGCGTAACTTAATGCGAAACGCTCGTCATCGAGGTAGCCGTATTCTTTTAGTCTGGCGATAACTTCCTCAACTAGTTTCTCGGTAACGCCGTGACGCTCCAAAAGCCGCTCGCGCAACTCTGCGATTGAGCGCGGCTTGGCGGCGAGCAGTTTTGCGGCGCGCTGGAATGTGTGCGCGCGAATCTGTTCGGGAGTGCTGACAGTCTTTTCGCCCGACTGAGTTTTCTTAAACTTCCGTGTTCGCACAAAGGCATTTAATCACAAAGCAAAGAGCGGGGGTAAACCACCCTTCCCAACCCAGAGACTTTCATAAAGGCTCGCTGTAAGCCGACCTTGAAAGCCTTTCAAGCGCCATTGAATTTGTACAGTTTGAGAGGCTCGAGGTTGGGAAGGGTGGACCCCGCACTTTGGCCGCTGCATCGCCAATCAGCAGTCGGCAAACTACAATGAGCTTCAATGAACGGCGCTTTAATAGTCGATAAGCCTGCTGGTCTGACTTCGCATGACGTAGTTGCGCGGGTGCGGCATCTACTTCAAGAGCGGCGCGTGGGCCATACCGGCACGCTCGATCCATTCGCGACTGGTGTGCTGGTGTTGCTGATCGGTCGCGCAACGCGGCTGGCCCAGTTTCTTAGTGGACTCCAGAAAGAATACGAGGCGGTGATTCGGCTTGGGTTTGCGACTGATACTGGAGACATCACGGGCAAACCCTTAATCAATGCGGAAGCGCTCAGCGCTGACGTGGCCGGATCCAAGGTGAAATTCGGCGAGTCTGAGATCGAAGCGGCGCTCGCCGGCTTGCGCGGCGATATCGATCAAGTGCCGCCAATGTATTCGGCGAAGAAGCAACAAGGGCGAAAACTTTACGAGTTAGCGCGGCGCGGTGAGGAAGTTGAAAGACAACCCGTGCGCGTGACGATCCAAAGGTTTGAAACGAATAGAGCAAAAGGCGGTTTGCTGAAAGATAACCTGGACGGCACGTATGACCTTGATGTGCTGGTCGCATGCTCGTCGGGCACATACGTGCGCACGCTTGCGGAAGATTTTGGCAAACGGTTGGGAATAGGCGCGCACGTGGCCGAACTGCGGCGCACGCGGGTGGGCGCTTTTCAAATTGCCCACGCCATAACGCTGGTGCAGTTGCAAGAAAGCATTGCCGAGGAATCGCTGGGACGCGTGCTGCTGGCACCGGATACAGCGCTCGCGCACCTGCCTGCCATTGATCTGTCAGCAGATGAGGTGCGCAAAGTTCGTAACGGCGTGAATGTTGAAGCGCAAGAATCAATGTGGATCGACGGTGAACCCGTCAGGCTGCGTGATGATCATGGCCACCTCGTTGCTGTGGGATTGTTTGAAGCAGAGAAGAAAACATTGCGCCCACGCGTAGTGTTGGCCCACGACGAATCATGAAAAAGCGGTTCTGGTTAGGCGGACTGTCTGCACTGGCGGCTGCTTCGGTGGCGGCCAAACTCTGGCTGCGCCCGCGCGACGTTGAATGGGCCAGCAACCGCGACGTTGTATTTAATGCTGACTATTCTCGCTTTGCGGAAGTTGATGGTGTGCTAGTGCACTATCAGGAAGCTGGTGAGACAAGCGCGCCGCCGTTACTGCTGATTCATGGGTTTGCATCATCGAACCTTGTTTGGAGCAAGGTGCTGCTGCAACTTGCAGAAGCGGGATTGCGAGTGATTGCCCCGGATCTTTTGGGATATGGATATTCCGGCAAGCCGCGGCAATTGGATTACACCATCGCTTCGCAGGCAAAGATGGTGTTAGGCCTGCTAGAGCAACTGGGTATCAGCCGCGTCTGTTTGCTTGGCAGTTCTTATGGCGGCGCGGTAGCAGCGACGATCGCGCTCGACCGCCCCGAGCTGGTGGAAAAACTGGTTCTGGTAGGAGCTGTCACAAACAACAAACCGACGCGATACATGTTGATGCGACTATTTGGGTCGCCGATAATCGGCGACATACTTTCACCGTTGCTGGTCGGTTCGCGTCGTTTGTTGCGCATGCGCATGAAACGAGTTTACGACCGGCACGCGTGGCAGCTTGATGAAAGAAGAGTGCAGGCGCGGCATTTGCCTTTAGCCACGCGCGGCACGCATCGCGCGATTATTCGCACAGTGCGGCGCTGGGATGCAGAGCGAATATCCCGCGATGCGCATCTGTTGAATCAACCAACGCTGATCCTTTGGGGCGACAATGATCGTGAAGTGCCGCTTGAAGATGGCCAACGATTGCAGCAGGAGATTCCTGATTCGCGTCTATTTGTTTTTCGCGAGTGTGGTCATCTGCCGCATGAAGAGTATCCGGCGGAATTTACGAAGCTGGTTTCAGAGTTTTGTTCGTGAAGGATCGAAGTCAGCAAGCAATAATTAGCCGCAGATTAGCGCGGATATCGCCGATCAGAAAAAAACAACCTGTCAATCGTACAAGTTAAGGTGGGCTAGCGAAGAAGGTCGCTTGCCATTAATGCTTATCCGCGTTCAGCCGCGTGAATCCGCGGCAAATCTTTTCTCGGCGTCGGCTTTAACCCATGTTCAGCGCTTTGCCAACTGAGGGATCGCGGCGCACGCGCCAGATTTTCGAGTCGAGGTAGTAATGAATAAACGCGTAACCCCAGAGAAATGAAATGCCGAGCTGCATGGCGAATGACTGTTCGCCAGTGATGCCGCCGCCATTTTTTAGATTGATATAGCCGAGATACTGTCGCGGGCCCTGATAAATGATTCCGAAAAGAATGCCGAAGGCGATGTAGTAAAGCAGGCGGCGACTGATCAGTTCGGCGGCGCCGAATTTTTGACGAGGATTCTGGTTCGACTCACTCACCGTAGCGGCGGGCGAGACGCCCGCGGTCCCAGTAAGGGCGGTCGAGTTTCTTGTGTACTTCTGATTATGAAACCAGATCAGTCGGTGATACTGAAGATTGTGATAGATGGTGAGTATCGCCACGATTGCGATTGGTTTATTGGGCATCGGCGTTAGCAGGACAATCCAATGCATCGGAATGGCCGCCGCCAACAATAAGTACTTGGGAACGTCGAGCACTTCACCACCGACAAAGCGCTGTATCTGTCGCAATAGCCAGGCGACAAAAAGAACGATCGTTCCGGCGAGCAGAATTGTTGCCAATCCGTTAACGCCGAATCGCAGAGACGCAGGAACGCGAGTCATCGCTTCCGGATCGCGCGCGATGAAGGCGACGAACGGATAGTTGAAAGCAAACAACAGCAGCAGGCGGTCGAGTGCGTTATCGACCGGCGCGAGGTCGTTGTTCTTCTTCTTGTACAACACCATGAAGCCGTAGTGCTGCTTGACCAGATGGTAATAAGCCCACAGCGCGGCGAGAAAGAAAAAGACCAGGCCCAGACCGGCGAAAACCATGATTGGACCAACCACAAAGAAAAGCAGCGAGCCCCACAACAAGCGTGCGCGGTTGCGACGTTCGGCGCGATCAAAATAGGTGCGCGAAAAAGTTCCAAAGACGTGTGGCGCATCGATCAGTATGGCCCACAGCGCCACCATCGGAATCAGTGGCAGCACTCCGGCAACATACAAAATAAGCAAGGCATAGCTGGACACGACCGAACCAAATAAACCAGACGAGATCGTCGCGCGCGGAAATGATCCAGCGTAGCGAGAGGACTTGAGCACGGGACTGGGGAAAAACTTCAGCAGTGGCCATGGAGAAAAACAGCTTAATTGAAACTTGGCGACAGCGCCGATAATTGTATCACCACAACTGAACCATCGTGATCTGGTAGACTATGCATTCATGCCAAGGATAATTTGGATCGGGCTGGCGGGCTTTGCAGGAACACTGTTGCGCTACTGGTTATCGGGCGCGGTCGCGAAGCGTTACGGCGAAACGTTTCCCTACGGAACGCTGGCCGTGAATGCGTTTGGGTGTTTGCTCGCCGGCGCGCTGTTCTATTTGATGTATGAACGTTTTCTTACCAGCCCAACGGTGCGGAGCATGGTTTTCATTGGTCTTTTAGGCGGGTTTACAACATTTTCTTCTTATGGCCTGCAAACTTTCTCGCTGCTGCGCGATGGCGAAATCCTCCTCGCGTTTATTAACATCGCTGCGTCGAATGTTGCCGGCTTGTTTCTAGTTTGGTCTGGTTACCGGCTGGCAGGATTATTCTGATGAACATTCCGGAAGAAGGTTATCTGCTGCGCATCTTCGTCGGCGAAAGTGATCGCTGCGGCCACCGGCCGCTTTATGAAGAGATCGTCTTGAAAGCTCGCGAAGCGGGCCTTGCCGGCGCGACGGTGTTGCGTGGCGTAATGGGTTTTGGCCGCAACAGCATTCTGCACACCGCAAAAATTCTGCGGCTGTCTGAGGATTTGCCAATGGTGGTTGAGATTGTTGACAGTCTCGAAAAAGTGAAAGCGTTCATGCCGCAGTTGGATGAAATGATCAAGGACGGCCTCGTTACGCTGGAAGAAGTGAAAGTGATTCACTACAAATCATCCCGGTAGGATTTCTCAACAGAGCCAGTGGCAGACAACGACGCAACGACACGAACTTCAGGCCGGCTGTTTCAAGCGCATCCCTGGCATGGCCTGACGCCGGGCAAAGACGCGCCGGAGATGGTTAACGCCTATATTGAAATTGTCCCGACTGACGTAGTGAAGTATGAACTCGATAAGCAGTCCGGACACCTGCACGTCGATCGCCCGCAGCGATTTTCTTCAATGTGCCCGTCGCTATATGGCTTCATTCCGCAAACTTTCTGCGGCGACGAAGTGGCGCGGCTGTGTGCTGAGCGCACCGGAATCAGCGACATCAAAGGCGACGGCGATCCGATGGACATCTGTGTCTTAACCGAAAAGACTTTTGCGCAAGGCAATTTCTTTCTAAATGCAAAACCAATCGGTGGCTTGCGCATGATCGACGGTGAGCAGGCCGACGACAAGATCATTTCCATACTTGAGTCAGACCTTGCTTACGGCCATATTCGCGACATCGGCGAGACTCCGAAAGCGCTGGTGGACCGGCTAAAGCATTACTTCCTCAGTTACAAACAATTGCCGGGTGATGCGCCGCGCCGGGTGGAGATTGTTGACGTGTACGACGCGGAAGAAGCGCTGGATGTAATTCGTCGCAGCTTGATTGATTACCAGAACAATTTTGCGGATTCTAGCCGGGACTAGTCCCTGGGGTTAATTCATTAAAAGAACCGCCCGAAATCGTTTCCTCAATTCCACACCGGCGACAAGTTAAACCCTGACGCGATGAGTCGATCCAACTTGCGAGCGGCAGACCTGAATTTACTTTTCCATCCGAATGCGAGGTAGGGCGTGGCGTAGTCTGGATTTGTTGGCGCTCAGCATCTTCAGCGCTGCAATGTTTACAGAGCCAGCCGTAACCGAGATTGAAGAAGTGGTTGGTTTGATCCACCGGGTGTCAGGTGTCAGGTGTCGGGTATCAGACTACCAAGAGCCGGCTACCTGATACCTGGCACGCGACACCCATTGTTTTAGCGGCGCCGTGTATCCGGCGTTTCTGTCAGACGCACGGGCACTGAAGTACGACGACCATTGCGTACAATCTGCACCTGAACCAGATCGCTAACAGCGTGCTTGTTTAGTATGCGATATAGGTCGTCAGTGTTCGCAACTTTTTCGTTGTCAATCCCGACAATGACGTCCCCGATTTCAACGTCGCCATTCTCGGTTTGCGTAAGTCCGTGCAAGCCGGCGTTTGCAGCCGCGCCTCCCGGCGCCACCTGGTAAATCAAAACGCCGTCCGAGACCGGCAATTCAACCTGATTCTTCAGCGCTTCAACATCGCGCGTGGTAATGCCCAGCTTCGGCCGGCGAATTTCACCGGAGCGAACAAGTTCGGGAACGATGCGCTTAGCAATATTCACCGGCACGGCAAAACCAACGCCCGCCGACGCGCCCGAAGGTGAAAGAATCTGCGAGTTGATGCCGATCATGCGACCGTGCGAATCGAGTAATGGACCACCGGAGTTTCCCGGATTGATGGAAGCGTCGGTTTGAATCGCGCCTTCAATAGGCCGGCCGTTGCGGGCGCGGATCGGACGTTGCAAACCGCTGATGACGCCGGTCGTCAATGTGCGATCCAGACCAAACGGATTGCCGATGGCCAACACTTTCTGGCCCACTTCGAGTTTGTCAGAATCTCCAAGAGGCACAATGGTTAGTGGTTCCTTCGGCGTCTCGATCAATTTGATCACAGCCAGGTCTGTGTCCGGATCGCCGCCGACCACTTTCGCGGCATAGTTCTTCTGTCCGCCAAAGCTGACTGCAAGTTTCTGCGCGCCTTCAATGACGTGATAGTTGGTAAGAATGTTGCCGTTCTGATCGATGATCGAACCGGAGCCTGAGCCTTCCTGGGGTTCGACGAAGCCGAAGAAGTCGCGAGCGTAGGAAGTTGAATGAACGTTAACGACACCCGGCGACAAAGTGCGATAGACCTCGATGTTGTTTTGTTCGTCAGTGGCTGTTGTCGGATCAGTTATGCCACTGGGCGACTTTTCGGAAAACGCCGCACGGGCCGGCTGCAACCGGTTCGACAACCGATCCACGACCGCAATTGCGCCTGCGGCAAACAGTCCCGAAATCAAAGCAATCACAAGGATTTGACGTGCTGAAAGTCTATACATGGCTTAATTCTCTCTTACTTATTAGGTTTTTCCGCTAGTTATGACTCGTGTTCTTACGATGCTGAAGCTGCGATGGCAGGTTGCGCGATGCTTCATCTTGCTCTGCCAATAGCGACAAATCTAGGCTTTCTTTAAGACCTATGCAAGCCACGGAAACACGAATACCTGCTCTCCGCAGACAAGCATTCTTCACACGTTCCCCAGGGGTTTGCGTTCCTTTTTAATTG
This sequence comes from Pyrinomonadaceae bacterium, assembly GCA_035601415.1. Classification (GTDB taxonomy): domain Bacteria; phylum Acidobacteriota; class Blastocatellia; order Pyrinomonadales; family Pyrinomonadaceae; genus PSRF01. The sequence continues at coordinate 9,625 of DATNOG010000093.1, forward strand.
AAAGATTCTATGCGCTAGGAAAAACGAATCGTCGGGGTGCTAAGGAGTCTGACTAAGCGAAGATAGTGAAGAAGGTTTTGGGCAGGCTAACGAAATAAGTAAGCACAGTAGCGGGGGCGTGCCAACCGAGAGCCGAAAAGCCGGTGGCGACATGAACAAACATGAGCACCAGGTAAATGCCCAACACCAGTTTCATCCCACGGCGGGCAATAGGAATATCTGAGCAACGGTAAAGTGTGTAGGCGGCCAGGGCGCCGATGGTAAGTTTAACTGACAGGAAAGAACCTTCGCTGTGATTGAGCAGGTGGGCCATGAAGCCGTTTCCTTCGGTGGCGACGTGTAAGCGCACCCAAAGAATGGTCAACTGAGCGTCGAGCCAGTTAAGGGAGAATAACAAAATCGCTTTGGAAAGTGCGCCCACCCTTGCTCCTCTGAGAAACGTTGTTAAACTCACCACTCCTTTTTTACGCCAGAACCTCCACAACCGAAATGGCCGGGGAGGTCCTGTCGTATACGGGAGGAACGAGACTCGTACCGTGGTGCTAACAGGAAACTTCCAATAGGGTTTCTGTTCCCAAAATGGGCAAAGCGCCACACCCAACAGAGCGAAAAAATTTGCCTGAATTACTTGAGGCTTATTATAAGGCGGATCGGCGAAGAACCAAACGCCGACCCGGCGGGAACTTGCAATGGGCACCTCGATAGCAGAAGCGGTCCTTCACGGCGCTAACAAACTTCGCAAGGCGGGCGTGCCAGAAGAACGGCGCGAAGCCGGTTCGTTGTTAATGCATGTTCTGGGTCGAGATCGCACTTACATCCTCGGCCGCGCGGAAGATCTACTCACCGACGAACAAGTTGAAGAGTTTAGCGAGTCGCTCGAAGCGCGCGCGCAGGGCAAGCCGTTGCAATACATCACCGGGCGCCAGGAGTTTTTTGGGATCGAGTTTGAAGTGAACAACGACGTATTGATCCCGCGGCCCGAAACTGAGTTGCTGGTTGAAGCGGCGTTGTCAATCGTTTCGCAAAACGAGACGCCCTTCATTTGCGATGTCGGCACCGGCTCAGGTTGCATCGCCATCACATTGCTGCACAAGCTGCCACGCGCCCGCGGAATCGCACTCGACATTTCAGCAGCAGCGTTGGCAGTTGCGGAGCGAAACGCAAATCGTCACGGCGTTCAGGAACGCCTTTCGTTCGTCACTTCTGATTGCTTTGCGGGTCTTGGACCAGCGTTTGGTCAGACTTTCGATTTGATTGTTTCGAATCCGCCTTATGTTGCTGAACGCGCGGTTGCCGGTTTGCAAAGAGAAGTGCGCGACTTTGAGCCGCGCGTTGCGCTGACCGCGGGCGAGGATGGTTTGTCAGTCATCCGGCGGCTGTTGGTTGAGAGCGGCGACTATCTGAAGAGTGGTGGGTGCCTCATCTTTGAAATGGGCTTTGATCAGCATGATGCTGTCAAAGAGCTTATCGACGAAAACGTATGGAAACTGCTTGAGATTTATGACGATCTCCAGGGCATTCCGCGCACAGTGGCTTTGATGAAACGTGATTAGGCCAATCTGCTCACAATAACTTGCCACAATTCCCCGCACCACGGTGTTTAGTCGTCAGAACCGCGCGAAGAACAATCTGGTAAAACTAAATAACCGTGAGGAGACACACATGAATAAGTGGCTACGACGCAGTGCGTTCATTTTCATGCTGACAATTGCGACCGCATTAGCAGCGTTTGCGGATCAAGACAAAGAATCAATGGGTTGCCGCGATAAATGGGAGAACGATCGCTTCACTCACTGTGAAATCCAGGAACAAACATTGGCGCCGAGCGGCACTCTTGCGGTGGACGCGCGCCAGAACGGCGGCGTGTCCGTGAAGGGCTGGGATCGCAATGAGATTTTAGTAAGAGCGCGCATCCAGGCATCCGGAGCGTCCCAGGCGGACGCGGACGCCCTGGCAAAACAAGTGCACATTGAAACCGCGGGCTCGAAGATTTTTGCGACCGGCCCCGAAAGCCGCCGAGAGGCTTACTGGAGTGTGAGTTACGAAATTTTTGTGCCGCGCAGATCAGATCTATCGCTCGTCTCGCACAATGGCGGCATCTCGATTGTTGACGTGCAGGGCCGGCTCGATTTCACGGCAGTGAATGGTGGCGTTTCGTTAAGGCGCGTCGGTGGCGCGGTGCATGGAGGCACGACTAACGGCGGTCTGTCGATAGAGTTGACGGGTGACCGTTGGGACGGCGAAGAGCTGGATGTGAAAACAACCAACGGCGGCATCAATATGTCGGTGCCGGAAAATTATTCGGCGCATCTGGAAACCGGGACCGTGAATGGAAATCTGAGTATTGATTTTCCCGTCACCGTGCAGGGACGAATAACGCGCGAGATCGCGGTCAACCTTGGCTCTGGCGGGCCGACAATCCGCGCCATGACCACCAATGGCGGCGTGCGCGTGAAACGCGGCGGCAGCAACCGATACTGACCTGAATTTACTTTCAAACATGACGCGGCGTTCTTTATTGAGCGCCGCGTTATTTATGTCCGATAAGCTTTAGCTTGTCGTAACGCTGTGACAAACTAAAGGAGACTCTGAACAAGTTGGTGAAAGTTCGTTGAAGTAAGAAACGAAAGCCCACGAAGTGGGCGACAGCTTGTATGACTGCTAAATCGCAGCGTTTGCGCTATCGCACGCTTCGCGCGCTCCGGTTTTTTGAATATCGTTGTCCTGGGGTTCCGCTTCGCTACACCCCAGGCTTTATGCTTCCACCCGCTGCGCGGGTTTGGAAACGCCAGTCCGCATTACTTGTTCAGACCTACCTGATGTTCATCGGACACTTGCGGCGAAACTGAGGCCGCTACCCGCGTCGGCGTCCACTTCCACGTTTTTGAGTTTTAATCTAATCTGTTGGCGTGGATAGATTTCGCATCAGTGGCGGTCAGGCTTTGCGTGGCCGCATCTCGATAAGTGGCGCCAAGAATTCGGCGCTGCCATGCATGGCCGCTGCGCTGCTGAGCGCTGAAACAGTTACGCTGCATAACCTGCCTTACGTTCGCGACATCATTACGCAGCGTCGCCTGCTCGAAGACCTTGGCGCGACTGTACTGACGCCGGAGCTTCGCACTCACAAGATAAGCGCAAACCACATAGAAATATTTGAAGCGCCTTATGAGCTGGTAAGAACGATGCGCGCGTCGGTGCTGGCGCTTGGGCCCTTGCTGGCGCGGTTTGGCAAAGCCAAAGTTTCGTTGCCCGGCGGTTGCGCGATTGGCACGCGACCGATTGATCTTCATTTGAAAGCGTTTGAGAAGCTGGGCGCCGAAGTTCGGCTTGAAGCGGGCAACGTAATCGCGCGCGCACCCAAAGCCGGACGCTTAATCGGGACTGAAATTCATTTCGATAAAGTGACCGTAACGGGCACCGAAAATTTGTTGATGGCGGCGACACTGGCGAGCGGCACAACTGTAATGCACAACGCAGCCTGCGAACCTGAGATTAGCGATCTGGCTGACCTGCTCAACAAAATGGGCGCGCGCATTAGCGGGGCCGGAACCAGCACGATAACGATTGCAGGCGTTGAGGCGCTTGGCCCAGGGGAGCATACAATCATTCCTGATCGAATCGAGACTGGTACGTTTATCGCCGCGGCGGCCATCACACGAGGGGAGCTGGAAATTACGGATTGCCGGCCCGATCATCTTGCTGCCGTGATTGATAAGTTTCGCGAAGTTGGCGTGGAGATCGAGGAACATGGAGCAACTACGCTGCGCGTGTCTGGCCGGAATGATCTGACCGCGAAAGCAGTTACCACGCAACCGTATCCGAAGTTTCCCACTGACATGCAGGCCCAGTATATGGCGCTGATGACCCAGGCAACGGGCAACGCGCTTATTGAAGAGACGGTTTTCGAGAATCGCTTTATGCACGCGTCGGAAATGCAACGCATGGGCGCGAACATTTCCATCGATGGGCACAGCGCCACCGTCAGCGGCCCGACACAGTTGAATGGCGCGCCATTGATTGCTTCCGATCTGCGCGCGTCAGCATCATTAGTGCTGGCGGGGCTGGTTGCCAATGGCGAAACGATTATCGATCGCGTCTATCACATCGACCGCGGTTATGAAAAAATCGAAGCAAAGCTGCGTGCGGTGGGCGCGGACATCGAGCGCATTCGCGAGTCAGTGACGGCGCCGTTATCACAGGCGGCCCATTCCGAAATCACCGCGGAAACCGCATAGTAGTTTAGAGTACAAGCTTTAGCTTGCCGCTTCGTAATCATCAACCTAATAGGTTGTACTCTGAACTTCTTGCAGCTTCGGTTAGAAACAGTTTGCGCTGCAGGATTGGGAAAAAACATGTCAGAACCAGGCTGCTTATTCTGTCGCATTATCAACAGGGAAATTCCCGCCGAATTCGTACGCGAAGACGATCGCGCGGTAGTTATCAGTGACATCAATCCGCAAGCGCCAACTCACCTGCTGGTTATTCCGCGCGAGCATCTCGACTCGCTTGATGATGCTGCACAAAAGGATGAAGCGCTGCTCGGTCACCTGTTGCGAGTTGCAGCTCAGGTTGCAAACGCCGCCGGTCTTGACGAGAGCGGCTATCGCGCGGTCATAAATACCGGCACCGGTGCAGGCCAATCAGTTTTTCATCTTCATGTCCATGTGCTGGGCGGACGGCCCTTGAACTGGCCTCCAGGATAAACTTCTGGAAAGATCACATTTCGCCCGCACTTCGGTTGGGATCCAGTTTCTGAATAGCGGTTTTCAATTCGATAACTTCAACCGGACAGTCGGACCAGTTATGTTCCCAGCACACGATCACGTGGCAGTCGATCGGATGCTTATGCTTTTTGAAGCGCAGACTCTCGAATTCGAACTCTATTTTCACTTCGCGCCAGACTTGCTTGCCCGCCTTGAAATGAAGCCGCTTCCCAGTGCAATCAGGATACGGGTTGTGAACCGATTCGACGAGGAAGCCTAGTTCCCTACTTACCATTCCAAACAGGAACACTACTCCTTGCTCGTTGATCGGAGCGTGGCGAAGTCCTCTAAAGTCCATCGGTTCTCCATAGTCTCTGGGCCTAGGTCCGATCGGCGTTCCATCAACCACGGCTTCGACATGTTTTGCCCCAAGTCGTTGATGCTGGGCGGCGGCTGTGGCGACGGCTTCTTCCCAAGCTTCCTTCCATCTGTCCCGGGGCAACCTTAGAAGCGGTCTGACCAGTGCTTCTCTCGTTGGCATAACGGCGGTGGGACTGATGTGGTCAACAACGTGCGTTGCGCGGATACATCGGTCACCATGACGGCGCGTCAAGTCCCAACGCTCTCGGCAATATTCGTCGAACGATGAGTATTCAACACGAAAGAGTCTCTCATCTCGGATGGTCATGAGTGCTCGTCCGACTACATAAAAGGTCTCGAGGCCTTGGTTTATTATCTCTTCGCAACTCTTAAGAATTTGCTGTTCTCGAGTCGTGAGTTCTTGAGTCGTGAGCTCCTGCGACAAAGACTTATCCTCCAGAGTAGATAGTTGTTAGGCTTTCGAATGCATTTTCTCCATCTTGGCTTGCTCTGCTACCGTCTCTGGTGTTGCTCCAGATACATACTTCTCAGCGATGGCAATTGCCTCGAACGCGGTCAGGTTCTTGGGATCTATTTCCTTGCCGACAACACGAAAGGGTTCCGATCCGGTAACCTGTGTGCCGGAAATGAGCCAATCGCTGGCACCTCTGTGGTTACGTTCGCTAAGGATTCGTACTGCTTCTTTAAGAGTCATTTTCTGTTAGCCTCGTGATACCTTCTGCATTTTATTCTCGTTGAAGGGCCCGTTCGAAACAACTGCGGATTCGCCGCAGCGTAGTGCGGAAAGTCTCTGGCTTCGCGTCAGGCAGATTATCCACCGAAAGAGCGGGTTTCTTATCTAATCTCATTAACCAAGGATCATGCTCAAGCCATCCTTAAGAGCAGAAAGATCTCGCCGTCTCAGCTGTCCCAAGGTTCGAATGATTAGAGTCTTTTCGACGGTGGTGAGAATTGGCTTGATTGTTGAAGTCTTGAGCAGTCCAGCCTCTTTCCAATCCGAGATGCCGACTTCGCCAATTCTGGGATAATCGGACAGGTGACCGGTGATGGCCATTAAGATAACGTCAGGTCGCGCCTGGTTGTACGCATCAGAGCTAACGACAACAGCGGGCCTCCTCTTGATCTCGGTTTGGTCGGTGAATGGAAATGGAACCAGAACCACATCACCGAAACTATAGGTCGTCGTATTCGGCATCGTCTGGGTTGTCCCAAACCGCTGCAAAAACCGGCTCAGAGATTTTCGATGCGGCCTCTACCAACTGCCGGTCGTCGCGGTGCGTAAGGAAGTCCACGAAGTCGAGGACTTCCGCGATCTTTTCTGGCGGTAGTGCCTTTATCTTCTCGATCAGCTCTTTGTCTTGCATAGTGTTCGAACCATCCTACCGCAGTATAACCCTGGGTATTCCTGAAGAACGAGCCCATTCTGAAAGTCGCGCGCGGCCACCTTTGGTTCCATCGATTCGCGTTCCTTGAGGCTTACAGCCGGCAGATCAGCAATTCGCGTTCGTAGACCATCTCGGGCGGCAGCCGATCGTGTAAATCCAAAAAAAGCTCTTCGTGTCCGAGCACTTCCTGGCGCCACGCGTCGCGATCGAATGCCTGCAACTCTTCAAACTTCTCTTTGGGAAAATCCAGGCCGCTCCACTCCATGTCTTCGTAGTGCGGCATCCAGCCGATGGGAGTTTCGCGGGCAAGTGCGCGGCCGCGGGCGCGGTCAACGATCCATTTCAGCACGCGCATGTTCTCGCCAAATCCCGGCCACATGAATTTTCCGTCCTTGTCTTTGCGAAACCAGTTCACATGAAAAATCCGTGGCGTCTCGCTCAGCGAGCGTTGCATGCGGATCCAGTGGCGAAAATAGTCGCCCATGTGATAGCCGCAGAACGGCAGCATGGCCATTGGGTCGCGACGCACTTTGCCGATTGTGCCCGCCGCGGCCGCCGTCATTTCTGAACCCATGGTGGCGCCAATGTAAACGCCGGAGCTCCAGTTGAACGACTGATAGACGAGCGGCATGGTGGTGGCGCGGCGCCCGCCAAAAATGATGGCGTTGATTGGCACGCCGTTAGGATTTTCCCAATCCGGATCGATCGTCGGACACTGTGAGGCAGGCGCGGTGAAGCGAGCGTTTGGATGCGCTGCTTTTGCGCCCGTCTCTTTCGCAATTTGCGGTGTCCACTTTTGCCCGCGCCAGTCGAGACATTCGGCGGGCGGTAGGTCGGTCATGCCTTCCCACCACACGCCACCTTCCGGCGTGAGCGCAACGTTAGTGAAAATAGAATTCGTGGCCAACGTCGCCATGGCGTTGGGATTTGTTTTGACCGAGGTGCCGGGCGCGACTCCGAAAAAGCCGGCTTCAGGATTGATTGCACGCAACCGTCCGTTCTCATCAGGTTTGATCCAGGCGATGTCGTCGCCGACGGTCCAAACTTTCCAGCCTTCAAAACCTGCCGGCGGAATCAGCATGGCAAAATTAGTTTTGCCACAAGCGCTGGGAAACGCGGCGGTCACATAAGTCTTTTCACCTTGCGGATCCTCAACGCCGACGATCAGCATGTGCTCGGCGAGCCAGCCTTCATCGCGCGCGATGTTTGAGGCTATGCGCAGGGCAAAACATTTCTTACCAAGCAGCGCGTTGCCGCCATAGCCGGAACCGTACGACCAAATCTCCCGCGTCTCGGGAAAGTGGACAATGTATTTTTCTTTGTTACAGGGCCAGGGCACATCGGTCTGGCCGGCCGCCAGCGGCGCGCCAACCGAATGCATGCAGGGCACGACGCGTTTGTAGTCCTTATCAATCTCCGCATAAACCGGCAAACCAATACGGGCCATGATGCGCATGTTGACGACTACGTAAGGAGAATCGGTAAGCTGAACTCCAATCTGCGACATGGGCGAGCCGATCGGTCCCATGCTGAACGGCAGCACGTACATGGTGCGGCCGCGCATCGAGCCGTCAAAAAGCTCTTTCAGCTTACGGCGCATCTGATACGGCTCTTCCCAGTTGTTGGTGGGGCCTGCAGCATCTTTTGAAAGCGAACAAATAAACGTGCGGTCCTCGACCCGGGCAACATCGCTCGGGTCCGAGCGCGCGTAATAACAACCGGGCCACAGTTCTTCGTTGAGTTTGGTGAAGGTGCAGCCGGCCACCATCTGAGCTTTAAGCGCTGCGTCCTCTTCCTGCGAGCCATCCACCCAGTGAATGGCGTTGGGCTTAGTCAGGTTGGCCATCTTATCGACCCAATTGAGGAGATGAGCGTTCGTGCTCAACGGCACGGCCGGGTTCCGATTGCTGGAGGATGCGCTCGCGTGTTTGTCAGTGGTTGCAGTACGAATTGAAGTCATGGGCATCTCCCAAAGTTGAAAGTAAATCGGGTGACGGAATCATTTCGAGCGGACGAGCTATTCAGCCGCGTTTTCAGCGCTGCGACGTTCGCGGGCCAACTCGCGCAAGGCAACTGACAGGTCACGAGCGGCGCGTTCGATGCGATCCGCGCTGGCTTCAAGCGAATCGACCTCACCACTCGAGCGAACAGTAACGATGGCGAGCGCACCTTCGATTAGTTCAATCAAACGCGTCGCTTCCGTTTCGGTTTCCTGCTCGCCGCGCGTCAGCGGGCGAACCGCGATCTTTGGTTCCATGCTTGAGATATTTGGCCCTTTAATTGGATTCGTTAAGCTAAACTCTTACATCACCGAGGCCGTCGGAAGCAAGCGTACCGAGGTCTTCGCCGGGACTAATGAATTCAGCACCGAAACGGCAATCATTTACCAGGAAAGAGTGGCAACTTATCGAGTCGCTCGATACTCCCGCGCACGTGCAGCGGTTTTTCAGCCTGATGCCATATAACTGGGAGAAGAACGGCGGTACGATGCGATCATTTCGCGAAGTTATAAAGCGCAACCAGGCACATTGTTTGGAAGCCGCGGTGGGCGCGGCTGTGATTCTGGAGCAGCACGGCTATCCACCGTTGTTGCTGGATATTGAGTCGGTAGATTTATTGGATCACGTGATTTTTGTTTTTCAAAAAGATGGTCTTTGGGGATCAATCGGGCGGTCGCGCGATATTGGATTGCACGGACGCAAGCCACTATTTCGATCGCTGCGAGACTTGACGTGGAGTTACTTCGATCCGTACGTGGATTTTTCAGGCCGCATCAAAGGCTATGGCCTGGCGAACCTTTATGACCTGGGAAACTACGACTGGCGTTTCTCGGCAAGGAACATGTCGAAGATCGAGGACTATCTACGCGAGCTGCCGCACCGCCGCTTGCGCTCTTCAGACAAGCGCTATGAAAAACTACTCGCGCGCTACAAAAAATACAAAAAGCGAAATCCGGATCGGTCGCCTGCGTATTATGAGAACCGGAAGCAGTGGATGAGGTGAAGTGGGGGTTCAGAGTTTCAGGTTCGAATTACCACTTAAACATTTGGAATTTGAAACTCGAAACTCGGACCTCGAAACTATGACTCCTTAACCACCAAACCTTCGCGCGAGAATTTCCAGTCAAGAATTTCGGCGCCTGCTTCCGCACCAAGCGAGCGCTCGAGATCCGCTTTTCGCCCTTCGGCACAAAGAAATGCAATGCAGCCGCCGCCACCGGCGCCGCAAACTTTTGCTGCTTCCGCGCCGTTAGCCAACGCTTTTTCCACCAGATGGTCCATTTGCGGAGTGGTCACTGCCGGCGCCAGCCGTTTTCGGTTGGGATACGCGGCACGCATTGTTTCGCGCACCGCATCCCAATCGTCAGCCAACAGCGCTTGTCGCATGCGCAAAGCCGAATCGCGTATGCCGTCGAAGATCTCGAAGAGTTGCGAGTCTCCATCGATATGCTTCTTGAAGATCTCCCAGTTGTTGGTACCTGAAAGTCGCGGCTCGCCGGTATAGCAGATGACGATGCGGTCTTGCAGTTTCCTCTCATCGACTTCGAGTTTTTCTCGTTCGATACCGTCGGCGCGGAAATGCACGCACGAAGTCGAGCCAAATTGTGCCGAGTAGTAATCCTGAAAACCCGCCGGCACGCGAATCACGGTGGTTTCGATATTCGCGGCTATGGAAATGAATTTGCGCGCTTCATAACGATTTCCCACCAGGCGATTCAGCGCCCCGATGCAGGCGATTGCCAGCGCGGACGAGCCAGCCAAACCAGCTCCGGCCGGCGCTTCACTGTTGGCAATCAAATGAAAGCCGGTTGTTGGCTGGAAAAAATGGACCAGCTTCGAAATGAGTTCCAGCCGTTCTTCGCGCGCAAGATCTTCGATGGCGGCCAGCTCAGTTTCAAACGCAACTTTCCGGTCGCGCGATTCCAGCACAATGCGGCCGTCGTCACGAGTCTTTATCGAGCAATGAGCGCGCAGTGAGGTGGCGAAGTTGACTGTGGCCGCGCCGGGATGAAAGAGATACAGTGGCCAGATGTCGATGGTGCCGCCGGCAAGATCGACACGAGTTGGGGCAGACGATTCAATTAGCACGTCGGTTAGTTGAGAATCCTTTCAACGGTTCGTGAATTCATGAATGCCAAATAAGAAAATTTTCCATTTACCATTTTTCATTTCTCATTTGCCATTGCAAACCCGCCGCGATTCTTTTCCCATAAAACCGGATCGGTCTGAAAAATCACTAATGATATAGCAATGAAAAGTTTTTCAATGAAAAATGGAAAATTATGGAAAATGAAAAATGATAAATGGAAAATCTGCAATTGCCGTTTAACCACAATTACTCAGCGTCACGCTTGCTGTCCTTCGTGGTTACTCGCTTTTTTTGTTGACCTTGCCGCGACTGTTTGAACGGAATGTGCTCCTGAAATTCCTGCTTCAGGCCTTGCAACTTTTCCTGCGCCGCCTGTTCCAGTCCCTGCAAACGTTCGGGATCTGCTTCTTCCACTTTTGGCGACAGCCAGAAACGCTCGGCGAGATAGAATCCCGTAACACCGACCACCACGATCACGAGCAACACTTTTCCGAGCCGTTGAAAATCGCCGATTACGCTGATTACCGCGCCACTAAAAAAATATCCCGCGCCGCTTAGGATTAAGACCCAGGCGAAGCAACTGCCCAACGACAGTAGCATAAAGCGCACGTAGGGCATGCGGCCAACCCCATAAAATATGCACGACGCCCAACGCAGTCCGTAAATGTATTTGGAGAGAAAAATTGAGAGTGGCCCAAAGTTTGTCGTCAATCTTTCCATGCGCGGTTTCGCCGCCCGGTAAAAGCGAATGTCGCGCACGCCTTTGCGAAACTCGCGGCCTGTCAAGTAGGCAATGTTGTCGCTGACTGAACCTCCGAGCGTGCCGGCAAGCAGTACCCAGGCAAAACTGTGGTCACCGAAAAAGTAACTGTGGGCCAGAACCCCGGCAAGCAATAGCGTGAGGTCTCCCTCGATCATCACCAGAAGGAAGACGGCATAGAGACCATAACGACCAATGAGGTCGGAGAGAAAATCGAGATGCATGTTTGGAAAAGTTAGCAGTGAGCGGTAAGCAGTGAGCAGTAGCGATTGATGGCAAATCTCGAACTACTGCTGACTGCTTACCGCTCACTGCTAACTAGAGCCTTCTTCTTCTTTCGCCGGCTTCACTACCAGCACGGGGCAAGGCGCATGGCGAACTATTGCTTCAGCAGTCGAGCCAAAAAGAATCCGCCCCAGGCCCGTACGTCCATGTGATGAAACCACTATCAAGTCAATAGATCTTTCTTTTGCGACGCGCACGATCTCGGAAGCAGCTTCGCCGTGAACAATCAACTCTTCAACTTCCAGCCCCGCACATTCTTCGCATTCCGCAAATTTTGGCAGTTCACGTTCTGCCGAGTCCTCGAGCTGATCGGCAATGTCGGCGAGCGGCAGCGGTTCAGTCATGCCGGAATAGCCGACCGTCGGCACCATCGGTTCGATTACATGCACGCAGAGTATCGAAGCGCCAAACGTGCGTGCCAGCGATGCCGCGTAGGACAGGGCATAGTTTCCGCACTCGCTGAAATCCGTCGGCAGGAGTATTGAACGGATCTGCATAATAAGCTGATCTTTGGACTTAGGTCCCGGGTCTTTGATTTACTACCGAACGGTTCTACAAAGACCAAAGGCCTAAAGCCAAAGACTGAATTGGGTTTGATTTTACACGCAGAATCACTCGTTTGACACCCCTGATACCCTCGACTATGCTTCGCTCGTTCTGCCTTAGTTAAATTAGCGCCGGATGTTTGCCCATGACCACGTCCCCTAAATCAGACACATATTTTATTGGGATCGAGCTTTGCGGCACGAAACTGCGCGCGGCAACGGTAGATAATGAGGGTGTTATCAGGGAACGACGCGAAGAACCCCTGGAAGCCGAAAACCTGATTGCCCAGGTAGCTCGAATGGTCAAAGAGTTACAGCAAGGTGCGAACAACATCGGAGCGGTGGGTATTGCTATTCCGGGTTTGGTCAATCGGCAGACCGATCGGGTGATAGCGTCGAATTATCTGCCCGGGCCCGTGCGCGAGAATCTGCACGAAGAAGCCATGAAAGCGACCGGCTTGCGAGTGGAACTCGAGAACGATGCCAACGCTGCCGCCTATGGCGAGTACAAGATTGGTGCGGGCCGAGGCAGTAAAGATCTCTTCTACATAACTATCGGCGATGGAATCGGCGGGGCGATAATTCTCGATGGAAAACTTTGGATCGGCGCCTCTGGTTTGGCTGGCGAAGTGGGACATATCACGATCGACACTGAAGGCGCGGAATGCATCTGCGGCAACACAGGCTGCCTGGAGACCGTCGCTTCCGCGCCAAACATCGTGCGCCGCGCCAACGAGCGGTTGAACCGCGATTCGACTTCGTCACTGTCGAAGCTTGCCATGAACAAAGACTTCACGGCCGGCGATATGGCGCGCGAGGCAAAAGAAGGCGACGACTTTTCGTTGATGATGATCGAACGAACTGGGAAATATATTGGCACCGGAGTCGCCAGCGTTATCAATCTGCTGAATATTGAACGGATTGTGCTGGGCGGCGGCGTGATGCAGGCCGGCGAGCTGATTCTTAATCCAATCATTCAGGAAGCAAAGCGGCGCGCGTTCCAACCATGTTTTGAAGCTACGCAAATCGTCGTGGCGGCGCTGGGAGAAGACGCGGCTACGATTGGGGTGGCAATGCTGGCGCGCGACGCTGCGGTCACCTAAGTTTCAAGTTTCAGGTTTCAAGTTTCAAGTTTCAGGATGTTTCGACTTGTCGAGACGCAGTCACAAACCTGAAACCTGAAACCTGAAACTTGGAACTTGAAACTTACCGCGCTTCGCGGTGCCGATCGGCCCACCAGGCCCACAAAACCAAAAACGAACTCAATACGAGCGCTCCAATCCCCAGCAGCCGCACGCTCGGCGGCGGTGGACTGAAAATGTTCGCAACGTAAAACGCCGCGGTCGCAACCACGAAAGCCAGCAGACCCCACTTGCCAATTCCATCTTTGGGCCGCGTAACGCGCAAATAGATCCAGACCCCGATCGCATACATCAATCCCTCGACGATCACCGTCGCGATAATTGAATTCCATAAGCCCAACCCGAAACGTGGACCACCCGGATAGAGCGGCAGGTCGGGTCGATGGCTGACGAGATCGAGCACCCAATGGCTGGCGACTCCCACCCAAATAAGAATTGCTCCTGCGCGATATCGTGTGAACGCGTAATAGAGCAATGCAAAAAGGGTGGCCCAACCTACGGCCGCGACCAGGCTGTGTGAGATTGGGTAGGAAACAAAATCGAGAGGAGTAAATGCCGTATTGGCTGGTTGGATCCGCACCTGTTCCCAACCGAGCAGAATGAATATGGGCCACAACAAATCAAGCAGCGACGCCGCCGCGATCAGTGCGCCCAGCGAAGTGCGGGGCGCGAAGCGCTTCGAGGCAAAGGCGACTGCGTAATGACCGATAAACAAGTGTGAATCTCCGCGAGTTATGAATTCTTCAAGTGTGTTGAGGGCTGCCGGCGCAATCTATCATAAGCCGTTCAATCTACTAATATTTTTCCTTTCGTGAGCGAATTTGAAAAAATTTCCTCATCTGCTAAAGTACGTGACAACTTTGCAAAAACAATAGTCTAGACCAGGACCTTTTGCGGACCATCGTGTCTTCAGGTGCAAATGTGCACCGATCTGCAAAATGTCACGCCGCAGCTTATGCTTTGCCGATGTCCGGCTGCACGCTGATTTGTAAGCAGTAACAAAGTACTGACAAATTTTCGCGATGCCGCAGATTTTTCATCACAGCACCAACGCGCTCGCGAAGCTGACGATCTATGGCGCCGTGTTTATTCTCGTCGCGCTGTTGTGGGTCACGGCTGAGCTTAATCGCTCTTCCTGGAACACCGGCCAGTGGGTTGAGCGCCAGCAACCGGTCCAGTTCAGTCACAAACATCACGTCGGCGACGACGGCATCGATTGCCGCTACTGTCACACATCCGTGGAAACGGCTGCCTCTGCGGGCCTGCCTGCTACCACCACCTGCATGAACTGTCACAAACAGATTTGGGCGGACAGCCCTTATCTGGAGCCGGTTCGCGAGAGCTTCCGCACGGGCAAGCCAATTGAATGGATTAGAGTGCACGACCTGCCGGACTTTGCTTATTTCAATCACAGCATTCATGTGAACAAAGGCGTGGGTTGTTCGACCTGTCATGGACAAGTCGATCAGATGCCAATTGCGTATCAGGCGTCAACGCTGCAAATGGAGTGGTGCCTTGGTTGCCATCGTAACCCGGAAAAATTTGTGCGCCCGAAAGAAAAAGTTTTTGACATGCAGTGGCGCCAGGAAAACAAAACTAACGATGAGATTGCTGAAGGCCGATCGTTGGCGACGAAATATCACATTCAGCCGCCGAATGTGTTGACGAGTTGTTCGACGTGTCACCGCTGAACCTGGGACCGCGGGCGTCTCGCCCGGAATAAGCCCGGAGCGCGAACAAAGAAGCATCGATGTCTGAAGACCGACACATAAATTTCAAACTGATGCGCCAGTACATTCTGGACCATCAGGATGGATCCGCGCCGAAACCGGCCGCGGGCGGGTTGTATTCAATTCAACCCTTAGTTGCCGGCACCGAGAAATCCAAAAAGTATTGGCGTTCACTTGAAGAGCTAGCTGACGCGCCCGAATTTCGCGAGTTCGTCGCGCGCGAGTTTCCGCAACAAGCAGAAGAGTGGAACGATCCTTTCGAACGCCGCACGTTCTTAAAGTTGATGGGCGCATCGCTGGCGCTCGCGGGTCTCAGCGGTTGCGCGTTTCAGCCTCCCGAAAAAATTGTTCCTTACGTCAAGCAGCCGGAAGAAGAAGTGCCCGGCAAAGCTTTATTTTTCGCGACCGCCTCGTCATTGGGCGGAATTGCCACGCCATTGCTGGCGCGCAGTAATGAAGGCCGCCCAACAAAAGTAGAAGGAAATCCAGACCATCCAAACAGCCGCAACCATGATCCGCAAGATCGCGGCTCGAGCGCCACCGACATCTTTTCGCAGGCGTCAATCCTCAGTCTTTACGATCCCGATCGTGCGCAGACGCCGCTTTATCGCGACGAGTCGCGCACCTGGTCCACATTTGTCGGCGAGATTCGCACCGCGCTCGATGAACAACGTCCAAAGCAGGGCGCAGGCATCCGTTTTCTGACTGAAACCGTAACCTCGCCAACGCTTGCAGCGCAGTTAAAAGGAATTCTGACAGAGTTTCCGCAGGCGAAGTGGCATCAGTACGAACCAGCGAACAACGACAACGCACGAGCTGGCGCAGTGATGGCCTTCGGTCAACCCGTCAATACGATCTACGACTTCAGCAAAGCGGATCGCATTCTGTCACTCGATGCCGATTTTCTTGCCGCGATGCCGGGCACGCTTCGTTACGCGCGCGATTTTGCGGCGCGCCGCCGCGTCAGCGAAGCGCAGAAAGAAATGAACCGGCTTTATATGGTCGAGACGACGCCGACGACGACGGGCGCGAGCGCAGATCATCGGTGGTCGGTGAAGCCGAGCGAGATGGAAGCTTTTGGGCGCAAGCTTCTGATGGAAATCACGCCGGTCGTCAGGTCAACTGTCCAACCGCCACAGATCACTCCTAACATTCATGCCACTAACGTTCCTGATCAATGGGTCCAGAAGTTGGCCGCAGATTTAGTAACACACAGGGAATCGAGCATAGTGATTGTAGGCAAGGAACAGCCCCCAATCATTCATGCGTTGACTCATTTGATGAATTCCGGGTTGCTTAACGTCGGAAAGACGGTGAATTATTCCGACCCGCTGGAAGCGAACTCAGCCGATCAAAGACAGTCACTTCAGGAGTTGCTTAACGACATTGATGGCAGCCGCGTCGAGATGCTGGTGATCGTTGGCGGCAATCCGGTCTACAACACGCCCGCGGATTTGAAGCTCAATCAAGAGCGCATGTTCAAGACGAAGCTGCGGGTGCACCTGAGCCAGTATCGCGATGAGACTTCAGAGCTTTGTCACTGGAACATTCCGGAGACGCATCACCTGGAAGCATGGAGCGATACGCGTGCTTACGATG
The DNA here is from genome assembly GCA_035601415.1 of Pyrinomonadaceae bacterium. Taxonomy (GTDB): domain Bacteria; phylum Acidobacteriota; class Blastocatellia; order Pyrinomonadales; family Pyrinomonadaceae; genus PSRF01. The sequence continues at coordinate 26,244 of DATNOG010000093.1, forward strand.
GCACAGTCACGATCGTGCAGCCACTGATTGAGCCGCTTTATCAAAACAAGAGCGCGCACGAGTTGTTGGCTGTATTTACAGCGAAGTATGACCAGAAGCCGTATGACATTATTCGAGAGTATTGGCGAAACGCAGGTAAACAGCAAACGGTAAACAGCAAACAGCAAACAGCAAACAGAACTGCGAGCAACGCCGAGCGGCCACAGGACGCTGCGAATTCCAACCCAGGTTCCAGCACAACTACGACCCCCACTGTTCCATCAGCTTCAACTGACTTCGAATCATGGTGGCGCAAGTGTGTGCACGACGGCTTTGTTCCAGGCACCGCGTTGCCGACTAAAACCGTTTCGGTGAACGGTGCGAATCTGGAGCAGCCAGTTGCGGGCGGGACGCCCGCGATCCCTGGATTCGAGCTGGTTTTCCGCACCGATCCAACAATCTACGACGGCCGCTTCGCGAACAACGGCTGGTTGCAGGAGCTTCCCAAGCCACTGACAAAATTAACGTGGGACAACGCTGCGCTGGTTAGTCCAAACACCGCTAAGCAACTGGGACTGGAAAAAACCAACGGCAAAAAGGGTCGTGAGGCCTACGTTGACACGGTGAAAATTTCTTATCAGGGTCGGAGCATCAGCGATGCGGTGCCGGCCTATATCATGCCCGGCCAACCTGACGGCGTTATCACGTTGCATCTTGGTTACGGTCGTAAGCGCGCCGGTCGCGTTGGCAACGATCACGGTTTTAATGCTTATGAAATTCGCACCGCTGCTGCGCCCTGGTCAGGCGCGGGAGCGCAAGTTGAGAAGGGGCCGGCCACGTATCTGCTCGCCCTCACTCAACAGCACTTCAACATGGAGGATCCGAATTTCAGTAAAGAGCCGCGCGACATCTATCGCGAGCAAACGCTGGAACAGTATCTCCACGGTGAACATCCTGAGAACGAGTCGGAAATGCCGGCAAAAGATGACACGCTTTACGATCCCAACCTCTACGACTATCAAAACCAGGGCAATGGTTTGAACTATGCGTGGGGCATGGCGATCGATTTGAACAACTGCATCGGCTGTAATGGCTGCACGATCGCCTGCCAGTCTGAAAACAACATTCCGGTTGTCGGTAAGGAGCAGGTCGTTCGTAGCCGCGAGATGCATTGGATTCGCCTCGACACTTATTTCCAGGGCGATGATGCAAGCAATCCTGAAGGCACACATTTCATGCCGGTGCCCTGCATGCATTGCGAGAACGCGCCCTGCGAACCGGTTTGTCCGGTGCATGCGACGGTGCACAGCGCCGAAGGCCTGAACGACATGGTCTACAACCGCTGCGTCGGCACCAAGTATTGTTCCAATAACTGTCCCTACAAAGTGCGCCGCTTCAACTTTTTCCTTTATCAGGATTGGGAGACGCCCACTTATCAGTTGATGCGCAATCCGGACGTGTCAGTGCGCAGCCGCGGCGTGATGGAGAAATGTACTTACTGCGTGCAGCGCATTCAAAGCGCGAAGATCACAAGCGAGATTGAAGGACGAAAAGTGCGCGACGGTGAAATCGTTACGGCCTGTCAGGCAGTGTGCCCGACTGAAGCGATTGTTTTTGGCGACATCAACGATCCAAACAGTAAGGTTTCGAAACTGAAAGCTGAGCAGCGCAACTATTCGCTGCTCGGCGAATTGAACACAATACCGCGCACGACTTATTTGTCGGCGCTGCGGAATCCGAACCCGGAGATTAAGTAGGACAGGCATTCCTGCCTGTCCAGTTTTGAGTTGTGGACATGAAGTTGAGAATAAAGCTTTAGCTTGCGTCTTTCCCAAAGAAAGCAACCTAAAGGTTGGACTCTGAACTAGTTGAATAATGGCAGACGAATCACAAAATTTAGGACCGATTCATCATTCGACTGTGCCGGTTGTCGCGCCCGGGCTCACCTTTGCCTCGGTCACCGACAAGATCAGCTCGATCGTTTTGAAGCGCAAGACACCCATCTGGTGGTTCATGGGCTTTGCCATTTCGTTCATATTGTTTCAGCTACTGCTGCTGACGATTACCAAGCTCCTGTTCGAGGGCATTGGGCTGTGGGGTGTCAACGTTCCTGTCGCCTGGGGAATGGACATCCTTAACTTTGTCTGGTGGATCGGCATCGGGCACGCCGGCACGCTGATCTCCGCAATCCTTTTGCTGTTGCGACAAAAGTGGCGCACGTCAATCAATCGTTTTGCTGAAGCAATGACGTTGTTTGCGGTGGCGCAAGCGGGTATGTACCCGGTAATGCACCTCGGCCGTCCGTGGCTCGCTTACTGGCTGTTTCCATACCCAAACACAATGGGCATCTGGCCGCAGTTCCGCAGCCCATTGATGTGGGACGTTTTTGCAGTTTCCACTTATGCGACGGTGTCGGCGATGTTTTGGTTCGTCGGTTTGATTCCTGACTTTGCCACTTTGCGCGACCGCGCGCGCAGCAAACCATTTCAACTTCTGTATGGGCTGTTGGCGATGGGCTGGCGCGGTTCCGCGCGTCACTGGCATCGCTATGAGATGGCTTATTTGTTACTCGCCGGCCTGGCGACGCCGCTGGTGCTTTCAGTGCACACCATCGTCAGTCTCGATTTTGCGGTAGGCATCATTCCCGGTTGGCACGCCACGATCTTTCCGCCGTACTTCGTAGCCGGCGCGATTTATGCGGGCTTTGCCATGGTGTTGTTGCTGACAATTCCCTTGCGCAAACTTTACGGTCTCGAAAGTTTCATCACCATGGGCCACATGCACAACATGGCAAAAGTGATGCTGGCTACCGGGTTGATCGTCGGTTATGGCTACGTGATGGAAGCATTTTTCGGCTGGTACAGCGGCAATCACTATGAGCGCTACATGATCTGGAACCGCATGCATGGTCCATATGCCAGTTACTACTGGGCATTAATCCTCTGCAACATCATCACGCCGCAGTTTCTTTGGATCAAACGATTGCGCTCAAACCTGCTGGTGCTTTGGCTGATCTCGATTGTCGTCAGCATTGGCATGTGGCTCGAGCGTTTTGTGATCATAGTGACTAGTTTGCATCGCGACTTCCTGCCTTCGTCGTGGGGCATGTATCAGCCCTCGACCTGGGACTGGACCATGTTCATCGGCACGATTGGGTTTTTCTTTACGTTGCTGTTCCTGTTCATTCGTTTCCTGCCGATGATTTCAATTTTCGAGATGCGCACGATTTTGCCGGAAGCGGAAGTGGAAGAGTGAAATAAGCTGGGCAGGCATAGAGACAAAAGAAATGGCTCAACAAGCGATGGCTCATGGTTGGGAAGGGCGGCTTGCCCCCGCCCGGATTGAATGGCATTCAATCAGCGGGGGTAAACCACCCTTCCTGACCTGTGAGACTGTTCTGTTGAGGTTTTCTCTGAGTCAATTATGCTTCTCCACTTTAGTTTGTTTGTGAGTGATCAATGTCGGACGAGAAACGCGAAATTTTTAGCGAGACTGAACCGCAGGAGACAGACGAACTGCACCTGTCTGTGTCGCGGCGGCATCGCGTCGCGCCCACGCTCTACGGCATCATGGGCGAATTCAATAATCCATCCGATCTGGTGATGGCCGCGCGTCGCACATACGAAGCCGGCTATCGCCGCATCAATGGTTATTCGCCTTACCCGATCGAAGAACTTTCGGAAGCCATCGGCTTTACTCGTACAAGTTTGCCGCTAATCGTTTTGATTGGCGGGATACTCGGCGGGCTCGGCGGATTCTTCATGCAGTATTGGATGGAGGTTATTAACTATCCATTGAATGTTGGCGGCAAGCCATACAACAGTTGGCCCGCCTTTATTCCGATCACGTTCGAGTGCACGGTGTTGCTGGCCGCTTTTGCGGCAGTGCTCGGCATGCTGGTACTGAACAAGCTGCCGCAGCCTTATCATCCGGTGTTCAATGCGCCGAATTTTGCACTGGCCACCCGCGATCGTTTCTTCCTGGTGATCGAGGCAAACGATCCGCGTTTTAGTCACGATGAGACGACGCAGTTCTTGAACACAGTTGGTGCGAGAAACGTTAGCGATGTGGAAATCTGAGAAGCAAAAAGCAGACAGCAAACAGCAGACAGCCGGAAATAGCTGCGAGCATTTTGCTATGCCAGGTCGCGTGAAGGGGTCGGTTTCCTGCCTCGTGCTGTTTGCTGTTTGCTGTCTGCTGTTCGCTTCGTGCAGGCGCGACATGCAGGACCAGCCCAAGATGAAGCCGTATCGTGCGACAGTTTTCTTCAAGGATGGACTATCATCGCGGCCATTGGTTGAAGGAACTGTGCCGCGCGGCTTTCTGAAAACGGACACGGAATTTTTCACCGGCAAGAAAGCAGGCCGCGCATTATCCGCTAAAACCAATCAACAAACGGCACCGGCCATTCAGCCCGCTGCGGGTGGCGCGAGTAATGCCACGAATTTAAGTGGTGCGGCTGCTTATCCTGATGACGTTGAGGTGTTTCCCTTGCCAGTGACGAAGGAGATTGTTGATCGAGGGAAGGAGCGCTACGAAATTTTCTGCGCTGCATGTCATGGCCTGACTGGAAACGGCGACGGCATGATTGTGCGCCGCGGCTTCCGGCGCGCAGCTTCTTTTAATGACGATCGCCTGCGGCAGGCGCCAGTTGGACATTTCTTTGACGCAATCACGAATGGTTGGGGAGTGATGCCCGCGTACGCGCCGCAGATTCCCGCGCAGGATCGCTGGGCCATCATCGCCTATATTCGCGCGTTACAATTGAGTCAGCAAAGCCAACAGCCGCGGCCAGCCGCGACTTCAGCAAGCGCGGCGCCGGCAACACAAGTTGGAGGGCAGCATCAATGATGCATGTTTCCTACAATGCGCCTTCCGAGTTGAAGCGTTTACCGCAACGAGCGTTGCTGGTTGGGGTCGTGCTTTTTGCCATTTTGGTTTTTGGGTTTCTCTCGAATCGCGGCCAGTTTTTCCGCTCGTATTTATTGGCCTTCAGTTTTTGGTCGGGAATTTCAATCGGCTCGCTGGCGCTGTTGCTGCTGCAACATCTGACTGGTGGCGGTTGGGGGCTGGTGATTCGACGAGTGCTCGAGGCGGCGACACGAACACTACCGCTAATGCTCGTTCTGTTCCTGCCGATTATCGCCGGCTCGCACTGGCTCTACCCGTGGACGCATGCAGAAGAGATTGCTAAAAGCCCGGCGCTCGTCGAAAAGGCGCGCCTTTATCTGAACCTGCAGTTTTTTGTAGTACGCGCGGCAATCTATTTTGCGATCTGGTTGACGTTGGCCTTTTTCTTGAACCGCTGGTCGAAATTACAAGATCAAACAGGCGAGGCAAGGTTTACAAAGAACATGCGCGTGCTTAGTGGCCCAGGCATGGTGTTGTTCGTTTTCACCGTAACGTTTGCCTCGATTGACTGGTTTATGTCACTCGATCCGGAGTGGTCATCAACGATCTACGGCTTTATTTTTGTCGCTTCATGGTCACTGAGCGCGCTGGCGTTTGTAATTGCCGCGCTGGCAATGCTCGCAAAATACGAGCCCCTAAAGACAGTGGTTGCGCCGCTGCATTTTCACGATTTGGGAAAACTATTGCTGGCGTTGGTAATGCTTTGGTCGTATTTCGCGTTTTCGCAATTCCTGATTATCTGGTCGGGAAATTTGCCGGAAGAGATCAGGTGGTACCTGCCGCGAACGCGGGGCGCCTGGGGCGCGTTCGCGCTGGCAGTTGTGGTGCTTCATTTTGCGTTCCCATTTCTCTTCCTGCTTTCTCGCTCGTTAAAGCGCAACCCGCACATGCTGGCGCTGGTGGCCGGATTAATTCTTGTGATGCGTTTGTTAGATCTGTTGTGGATGATTACACCAAACTTTACCGGCGACATTTTCCACGTTAGCTGGATGGATATAGTCGCGCCGCTTGCGATGGGCGGCCTTTGGCTCGCAGTTTTTGGTTGGCAGTTAAATAAGCGGGCGCTGATTCCCATTAACGATCCGCAATTTGAAGGAGTGCTCCAGCAGGCGCACTCGCATTCGGGACACTCAGTTGTATGACTAGAAACGGACACCAGGGAAACGGTCATGGGCACGTCACGGAAACGCCGGATGTGTCACACATCAAGAACATTGACGTTACGCATGAGGCAAGCGATGTCAACGTCGGCGGAATCGTGAAGTTCGTCGTCGGCCTAACCATCTTTGCGATTGCGGTTCAAGTCTTGATGTGGGGCATGTTCAGGTTTCTCAATTCGCAGGAAGCAGAAAAAGAACCGCCGCAAGGACCAATGGCGATGACTGAACAGGAGCGCCGGCCGCCCGATCCGAAACTTCAGGCGGCGCCGGGCTTTGGTGTGAAGCTCGAGAATGGACAATGGGTGCTGCTCGAAAACCGAGAACCGCAGGCTGAATATCGCGTGCTGCGTGAGCAGTGGGACTGGCAACTGAATTGTGGGCGCGGCGATACTATGGAAGTGCTTAACCGTCGTCCAGCATGCATGCCAATCGATCAAGCGATGCAGAAAGTGCTTGAGGGCAAAGGTCTGCCTTCGCGACCTCAAGCGGAAACAAATCAGAGTGGTCCAACGGAAGACTACGGCATCGACATGCCGACAGCGGCGAGCTCAGGACGCATGACGGAGAAGAGACGACAGTGATGAAGAAGTGGACAGTGAGCAGTGAGCAGTGGGCAGCGAAGAGCGTCAATGCGCGTTCGTTGCGGCTTGGCCAACGCGCTATGCGGAAAGATCTTGATTTACTGCGCCCTGCCCCCTGCCCACTGCTCACTATTCTTCTGTTGCTGCTCACTGCTCACTGCTCACTGCTCACTGCCACGGCGCAGTTCAATCAAACGGAGGGCAACTCTCCGCTCTACAGCTCGCGTCCTTATCAGCCGCGCGCGCCCATCGGTTTGCCAAAAGCCCTGAATGGAGTGGGCATCGATCAAAAATTGAATGAACAATTGCCGCTGGATCTGGTTTTGAAAAATGAGAACGGCGAAAGCGTGAAGCTCGGCGATTATTTTGGCAAAAAGCCGGTGGTGCTTTCTTTGGTTTATTACCAATGTCCGATGCTTTGCAATCAGGTGCTCAATGGCATGGTCACGGCTTTCCGTGTGATGTCGTTTGCGCCGGGCAAAGAATTCGATGTCGTGACTATCAGTTTCGATCCGCGCGAGTCGCCGGCACTCGCTGCCGCCAAGAAGAAAACTTATGTTGACTATTTGCCGGATGACAAACGCGCATCTGCCGCCGCCGGCTGGCATTTTCTGACCGCTGACGAAGCCAGCATCGCTCGCATTACCAGCGCCGTTGGCTTTCGTTATCACTGGGACGAGGCGACGAACCAGTTTGCACATGCGAGTGCGATTTACGTGGCCACGCCGCAGGGAAAACTTGCGCGTTACTTTTACGGAATTGAATATGCGCCGCGCGATCTGCGCCTGGGTCTGATTGAGGCAGCCGCAAACAAGATTGGATCGCCAGTGGACCAGTTGCTGCTCTATTGCTATCACTACGATCCGGCGACGGGCAAATATGGCGCGACGGTGATGAACATGATGCGGGTGGGCGGCGTGATCATCTTGATTGCCCTTGCGGCATTGTTGTTGGCATTGCGCCGTCGCAGTCGCGCGCAGGTAGCCTGGCGAGCGCGGCGAGCCGGAGTGTAGTTCTGGAGCAACTCAAGAAGTTCAGAGTACAAGCTTTAGCTTGCATGGTTAACTAACATGGCAACCCTAAAGGTCGGACTCTAAACTACAGGCACCGAACGAAGCTTAACTATGCAGACTTCGTGGATTCCATTTATTCCGGAAAGCGCTTCCACTGTTTCAAGCAAAGTGGATGCGCTGTATTTCTATCTCTCCGGCGTGACGCTATTTTTCACACTGCTTATTTCCGGCGTGATTGTCTTTTTCGTCATTAAGTATCGCCGGCGCAATCCTTTTGAAATTCCGCGGCCAATTTCCGGCTCGCACAAATTAGAAACGCTTTGGTCAGTTATTCCTTTCATCATCGCGATGAGCATGTTTGTGTGGGGCGCACAAATATATTTCGAGAATTCTCGGCCGCCGAAGAATGCCAATGAAATTTACGTCGTCGGCAAGCAATGGATGTGGAAGATTCAACACTCCACCGGCCAGCGCGAAATAAATGAACTGCACATCCCGCTGGGCCGCAAGATCAAGTTGATAATGACTGCCGAAGACACGATTCATGATTTTTTCATTCCTGCTTTCCGCATTAAAGCTGACGTCTTGCCGGGCAAGTACACGACGCAGTGGTTCGAAGCGACCAAGGCGGGAACTTATCATCTTTTCTGCGCGGAATATTGCGGCATGAACCACTCGGGCATGATTGGTTCGGTCATCGTGATGCAGCCTTCGGAGTTTGATAACTGGCTGAGCGGCAACGCGGGACAGCAATCGCCGGCCGTTGCCGGGCAACAACTCTATCAATCGCTTGGCTGTATTACCTGTCATGGGGCGAATGGCGAAGGTGGGCGCGGGCCGACGCTGGTGGGATTGTTCGGCCGGAAAGTGGATCTGATAAACGGCCAATCCCTGACAGCGGATGAAGCGTATGTGCGCGAGTCGATCGAAAATCCGCAAGCGAAGATTGTCGCCGGCTTTGGACCAATCATGCCGACGTTTCAGGGACAAGTGACGCCCGAGCAATTGATTCAACTAATGTCGTTTATTAAGTCGCTACAAGTTACGGGCGCGCCGGCGGCAACAGCGCCGAATCCAAAGCTGATACCGTCGCCCGCTCCTTCGGCGGCGCCAAACCGTCAGTAGCTTGCGATTGTGCAATTATGAAAGCGATCGAAACATTTCAATTACCAACCGCGGCGAAGGTCAACTACATCAACGCCGAGTATGGTCTGAAGTCGTGGCTGCTCACCAGGGACCATAAACGAATCGCGTTGTTGTATCTCGGCTCGATCTCGTTCTTCTTTTTTCTTGGCGGGCTGTATGCAATGTTCATCCGGCTGGAGCTGTTAACGCCGCAGGGTGACTTGTTATCGTCCGCGACCTACAACAAAGTGTTTACGCAGCACGGAATCATCATGGTCTTTTTCTTTTTGATTCCGTCGATACCGGCAACGCTCGGCAACTTTCTGGTGCCGATGATGATCGGCGCCAAGGACCTGGCGTTTCCGCGCATCAACCTGCTCAGTTGGTACATCTATCTGCTCGGCGGCTTGATTACGATTTATGCATTGCTTGCCGGCGGAGTCGACACCGGTTGGACTTTTTACGCGCCTTACAGCACGACTTTTTCCAACTCTTATGTCATCGCCGCCGGCCTCGGAATCTTTGTCAGCGGCTTCTCGTCGATTCTGACCGGCCTGAATTTCATCGTCACGATCCATACCATGCGCGCGCCCGGCATGACCTGGTTCCGGCTGCCGCTTTTCATCTGGGCACACTATGCCACGTCGCTCGTTATGGTTTTGGGAACTCCTGTCATCGCGATCACAATTCTACTGTTGGCTTTCGAACGCCTGGCCCACGTTGGAATTTTCGATCCGGCTGCGGGTGGCGATCCAGTGCTCTTTCAACATCTGTTCTGGTTTTACTCGCACCCGGCGGTCTACATCATGGTCCTGCCCAGCATGGGCGTAGTCAGTGAATTGATCGCCAACTTCTCGCGCAAGAACATTTTTGGCTACAAGTTTGTCGCGTTCTCGAGCTTGGCAATCGCGGTCTTTGGCTTTCTTGTTTGGGGCCATCACCTGTTTGTTGCCAGCCAGTCAGTCTATGCGGGACTGATCTTCTCGTTCTTGAGTTTCGCAGTCGCGATTCCGTCTGCGATCAAAGTGTTCAACTGGACGGCTACACTCTACAAGGGTTCGATCTCCTACGACACGCCGATGCTTTACGCGCTCGGTTTCATCGGACTCTTCACCATCGGCGGCATGACGGGATTGTTCCTGGCTTCGCTGGCGTTCGATGTTCATGTCAGCGATACGTACTTCATCGTGGCCCACTTCCACTACATCATGGTTGGTGGAGCGTTGTTTGGATATCTCGGCGGCTTGCATTACTGGTGGCCGAAAATCAGCGGTCGCATGTATCCGGAAGGTTGGGGCCGGTTCTCGGCGCTGGTGATCTTCGTCGGGTTCAATCTGACATTCTTGCCGCAGTTTGTGGCCGGCTACCTGGGTATGCCGCGGCGTTATCACGCCTACCCGCCCGAGTTTCAGGTTTTCAATGTGTTGTCGTCGGCGGGCGCGTCGATACTGGGCTTCGGACTTTTGATACCGGCGATTTATCTCGTCTGGTCCATGCGTTATGGCAAACACGCAGAAGCAAACCCCTGGCACTTGCCGGGACTTGAATGGCGTACCCCTTCGCCGCCGCCAACAGAAAATTTCCTGGTGACGCCGGTGGTGACCTGGGAGGCATATGAATTTGCGCCGCCGGAAGAGATGCAGGTGGTAGGCAGGTTGAGAGATGAAGCGGTGAGCACTGAGTAAGCAGAAGGCAGTAGGCACCAGGCAGTAGGCAGAGCACGAATGGAACCTCGTACTTGAGACCTGAGACGCGAACCTTTGAAACTTGAAACTTGAAACTTGAAACTTGAAACTGGAGACGGACTTGGCAGACAGCGTTGCAATTGAACATGAGGCAAGCCACCCGGCGTTGCAGCATCACTTTGAGAACCTCGAGCAACAGCGCGAGGCGGGCACGCTTGGCATGTGGGTATTTCTCGTCACCGAGATAATGTTTTTCGGTGCGATGTTTTTTGCCTATACGCTTTATCGCACCAAGTATCCGGCAGCTTTTGCTTCCGCCAGCAATCATCTTTCACTTCCACTTGGGGCCATCAATACGGCCGTGCTTATCTTCAGCAGCTTTACGATGGCGTTGGCAGTCTACAGCGCGCAAACAGGCAAGCGTCGCAATCAGATTGTCTGTTTGGCGTTGACGATTCTGCTGGGCCTGACGTTTTTGGCAATCAAGGCGGTCGAATACCACGACAAGTATGTAGACCATCTGATTCCCGGAAGGTTGATTCCCGGCCGGCCTTTCGACGCGAGCGGCGTTCATTTGTTGCCGGGCGCCGCCAGGCAAAACGTGGAAATGTTTTACTGGATCTATTTCGCCATGACCGGCATGCACGCCGTTCACATGATCATTGGCGTGGGACTGCTTTCAGTGATCTTATTTTTCTCGGCACGCGGTAAGTATGGACCGGAGTATCACAACCCGGTCGAGATATCAGGACTCTACTGGCACTTTGTTGACATCATTTGGATCTTTTTGTTTCCGCTGCTGTATTTGCTGGGAAGACACCTCGAACACGGGGGATAGTTGACATTGGCGATGTGATTACAAAGGGAAACAATTTACCATTTACCATTTGACATTTCTCATTTGCCATTTCAGTCGTTCGTTTTCACAACTAGGCAACTGTTCGAAGGCCAACCAAATGACAAATGAAAAATGGTAAATGGAAAATTTAATTGGTGGACTCGGTAAATCTTAACAGGATCAGCCGCGCATTATTAGATGAGTGAGCACATCGTTCAGCTGAAGGTCTACGTCGCTATTTTTCTTGCCTTGCTGGCGGGAACGGCACTCACTGTTTGGGCGGGGCTGCACGATTTTCCCGGACAGTTGAATGTGGTTATCGCTTTGACGATCGCCGTAATCAAAGCGACGCTGGTCGTGCTTTATTTTATGCACGTTCGCTATAGCCCGCGGCTGATCTGGGTTGTCTTTACGTCCGCGCTGTTTTGGCTGGCAATTCTTTTCGCGCTCACCTTGAGCGACTACTGGACTAGAAGCTGGCTCTAAAATTGAGAGCGCTGCGATTTGGCTTACCCGGCCGCTGACTTCTCCGTCCGATGCAATTTCATATCCCGCACCATCACTACATTTTTACAATTCGGACACATCAGGCTGAGCGTCGCATCCGATGTTCTGATTGGAGCGTCGCAATAAGGACATGGGCCAGACACTTCGTTTTGTTTGAAGAGGTCGCGCATCATGAACAGCGGCA
>DATNOG010000094.1:0-20207 GCA_035601415.1 Pyrinomonadaceae bacterium
CGTGACCGGATGCTCAACCTGAATTCGCGTGTTCATTTCCATGAAATAGAACTTGTTGTCGCGATCGAGCAGGAATTCCACGGTGCCGGCACTCGCGTAACCAAGCTGCTTGCAGGCTGCAACCGCCGCGTCACCCATCTCCTTGCGCAACTGCGGTGAGAGCACGGGCGATGGCGCTTCTTCCAACAGTTTCTGATGGCGGCGTTGAATCGAACATTCGCGCTCGCCCAGGTGAATGCAGTCGCCATACTCATCGGCCAAAATCTGGATCTCGATATGGCGGGGATCCTGAACGTAGCGTTCGATATAGACGGTTCCGTCTTTGAACGCCGCCGCTGCCTCGGTTGATGCGGCCTCCAAAGCTCTGCCAAGTTCGTCTGCCGTGTGGACGATACGCATCCCTCTGCCGCCACCGCCGGCTGAAGCTTTAACGATGACAGGAAATCCGATTTCGCGCGCCAGCTTTAAACCTTCGGCCTCAGAGGTTATTGGTTCGGGACTGCCGGGAAGAATCGGCAGTCCCGCCGCCGCCATTGCACGGCGCGCTTCTACCTTGTCGCCCATTAAGGCAATGATAGGGGCTGGTGGTCCAATGAATTTGATATTGCAAGCCGCGCAGATTTCCGCGAAGTAAGATGACTCGGCAAGAAAGCCGTAGCCGGGGTGTATGGCGTCGACATTGAAAATCTCCGCAGCGCTGATGATGGCGGGAATATTTAGATAACTCTGCGCCGACGGCGCGGGACCGATGCACGCGGCTTCATCGGCAAAGCGCACATGAAGCGAATCGCGATCGACGTCGCTGTGCACGGCGACCGTGCGTATGCCCATTTCTTTGCAGGTCCAGATGATGCGACAAGCAATTTCGCCTCGATTGGCGATCAGAATTTTTTTGAACTTTCTAATTTCCGGATTCACGTTGTGTCCAAAGTCCAATGTCCAAAGTCCAAAGTCATTCTGCCCTAAGGGACATTGGACTTTGGACTTTGGGCCTTGGACCTACTTTTTGATTCCAAACAATGGCTGACCGTATTCGACCGGCTGTCCGTTCTCTACATAGATCTTCGCGACCTCGCCGGTTGCTTCGGCCTGAATCTCGTTCATCAGCTTCATAGCTTCAATGATGCAAACCACAGTGTCCGGCTCAACCCGGCTGCCGATTTTTACGAACGAATCAGCGTTCGGAGAAGGGGATCGATAAAACGTGCCGACAATCGGAGAAGGAATAATGTACAGGTCCTGGTCTTCGGAAGCGGCGGTTTGTGCTTTCGCACCCGGATGGGTTGGCGCCGGAGTTGATCCTTTGGCTTCGGCAGCGGTGGTGGTGCTCAGTGTCGTAGTTTGAGTCGAAACGGTTGCGTCGTTCGTACTAGTTTCCGAGGTCGCCTCAACGCCGCGACGAAAACGCACTCGATAGCCTTCGCGTTCGAGTTCAAATTCAGTGAAGTCGTTTTCCCGGATCAACTGGATCAATTCGCGCAGCTCATCCATGTTCACAGAGAGTTCATTCGCCGGTGCGCGCCTTCGCCGGCGGCCGCGTGCAGAGGTTTGCTCAACCACACCTTCTGCCTGAGCCTGGGTGTCGTTTCCGGCCGATTGTGCTTCTTGATCGCTCATCTGTTCACGAGTTCCACTATCCATGACGCTTCGCCTATCAAAGTGTTAAGCCCCAAAAGTCTCGGGCTTGCGTGCCGATGATCGATTGGGGCGCTCCTGGCCGGCCGATGTCTAAAGATGGTCCTACCGTATCACGTAACTTCAGCTCTCTTCGTCCGGCGGACTGCTCACCTCCGCGTCGGTCGCGTCCGCTGTTTGTGCTTTACTCTTGCTTGCCGGCTTTTTCTTTTTGCCAGTCGTGGCTTTTCGTTTTTTCGCGGAAGCGAGGGCTTCGCGTTCGTTCGGATTGTCCACTAATTCGATGATCGCCAATTCGGCGTTATCACCCACGCGCTGACCCAGTTTCATAATGCGCGTGTAGCCGCCGGGCCGATCTTTGTAACGCTCTCCCAACTCATCAAACAAGCGCTTCAATGCCGCCATGCCCGCGGTTCGCGCCGGCCGCAATTGTCCGCGCTTGCCGGTCAGCGCCGCCTGTTGCATGTTGCCGGCATGAAAGAACCCGGCCGCCTGGCGACGCAGGTGCAGCGCGCGAGCCGCAGTATCGTCGCCTTCGAGATTACTCGCTTTGCGCGACAAGGTGATGACGCGCTCAACAAAGGGTCGCAACTCTTTTGCTTTAGGCAGCGTGGTAACGATGCGCTCTTCGTGTGAATTAATTAGCGAAACTGTCAGGTTCCGAAGCAGCGACATGCGATGCTCGCTGGTCCGACCAAGTTTGCGATGTGCTTTTAAGTGGCGCATGACTTTCCATGTCCGACAATCTGCAGATTGTCGCTTTCTTCAAGAATTCTTACGACAAACTGAAGTTTGCCGGACAAACAATCTACAGCTCGTCGTCGGCATATTCGCTCAGGTCCGCGCCGTCGCGTCCGCCCGTTCCTGGAATTGGATTTCCCTGCTCGTCGAATTCCATCCCAAAGTCGAGGCCCATGCCGTTCAGGATGTCCTTAATTTCGTTAAGCGATTTCTTGCCGAAATTCTTGGTCGCCAGCATCTCGCGTTCACTACGTTGCACGAGGTCGCGAATCGTACGAATGTCCGCATTCTTCAGACAGTTGTAGGAACGGACGGATAACTCAAGCTCATCAACCGAGCGATCCAGTTGATCGTTACGCGGCAATGGGGGACGCTCGATCTTCGAATAAGCAAAGTCGTCCGTGTCCTCTTCGAAGTTGATGAAGATGGACATGTGGTCCTTGATCAACTTTGCGGCCAGACCGATGGAATCTTCCGGCTTAACGGACCCATCCGTCCAAACTTCGATCGTAAGTTTGTCAAACTCTGTGTTCTGTCCGAGTCGCGCTGCCTCAACCGTGTAATTCACTTTCTTAACCGGCGTATGCACCGAGTCGATGGGGATGTAACCAAGCGACAGGTCTTCGTCAAAGTTGCGATCGGCGGAAACGTAACCTCGTCCGCGCTTCAAGCGCATCTCGACTTTTAGCGATCCGCCTTCGCTGACAGTAGCGATGTGCACGGAATCATCCAGAATCTCAACGTCCGCATCGGCTTCGATATCCGCCGCAGTAACTTCGCCGGCCGACTCCTTGGAAATTCTCAAGATCTTTGATTCGTTGCCGTGTAATTTAAAAGGCACTTGTTTCAGATTCAAAATCACGTCGGTCGCGTCTTCGACCACGCCCTTGATAGAAGAAAACTCGTGTTCGACTCCTTCGATTTTTACGGCCGTGACAGCCGCGCCTTCAATCGAAGAAAGCAGGGCGCGACGAAGGGAATTACCCACCGTTGTGCCAAAGCCGCGTTCAAAGGGCTGTGCCGAAAAGCGGCCATAGCGTTCGGTAAGCGTCTCAGAGTCTGCCGCCAAACGGCGCGGCATTTGAAATCCGGTCCACAGATTATTTTGGTCCATAGCCATAGCTTTGATTCCCGATTTTAGAAATGCTGTTATCCGCAGGCCACGTTCGCCGCAGGCCTGCGGGTCTTATTACTTGCTATACAGCTCAACGATTAGTTGTTCGTTGATTGAGCGATCGATATCTTCACGCGCTGGCAATCCACTAATGCGGGCTGACATCTCGCCGCCATCCTGCGAAATCCAGGAAGGCCGGCCGCGCCCGGAAGCAGTTTGCCACGCACTTTCAATGTGCGGATTCTTTTGGCTGCCCTCTTTGATGGTGATTGTTTCGCCGGCTCTTACCTGATACGAAGGAATGTCGACCTTGCGACCATTAACCATCACGTGGCCATGGTTCACGAGCTGTCGAGCCTGGCGCCGAGAAGTAGAAAATCCAGCGCGGTAAACTGCATTATCCAAACGCCGCTCAAGCAGGAATAGCAGGTTCTCACCCGTGATTCCCTTCATGCGTGCCGCGCGTTCGAAATAATTGCGGAACTGTCCTTCGAGGATGAAGTAGATGCGTTTGACCTTCTGCTTTTCGCGCAACTGCTGACCGTAACCGACCAACGCCTTGCCGCGACGCATGGAATTACCGTGCTGACCGGGCGGCTGTGTGCCGCGTTTTTCAATCGGACAAGACGGCTTGTAACACCTGTCACCTTTAAGGAAAAGCTTTGCACCTTCGCGGCGGCACAAACGGCACACCGCATCTCTATACCTAGCCAAGTTGTTTCTGCCTCCAGTCTGTTACTTCAAGACGGAAAAGTTTACAGGCCAATGGCCCTTCATCCTTTAGGTTATTCAAACTCAGTGACAAGTGACAGGTGATAAGTGACAAGATAAAGCGCTTCGCTTGTCACCTGTCACTTGTCACTTGTCACTGCCTTATCAAACTCTGCGACGCTTTGGCGGACGACATCCGTTGTGCGGAATGGGTGTCGTATCGCGAATCGTCACTACTCTAATGCCGGCGTTCGCTATGGCACGAATCGCTGATTCACGACCGCCGCCCGGCCCTTTCACGCGAACTTCGCACTGCTGCATGCCGGCTTCGTGCGCCTTTTTCGCGGCTTCGTAAGCGGCCTGCTGCGCGGCGAAAGGAGTTCCCTTGCGCGAGCCGCGAAATCCGCGCGCGCCGGCGGACGACTGCGCAATCAAATTACCTTCCAGGTCGGTAATCGAAATCATCGTGTTGTTGAAAGAGGCAGCCACGTGCGCGATGCCCGTAGGCACATTCTTCTTCTCTTTCTTGCGAAAAACTTTTTTCTTTCCAGTGGTAGCTTTTGCCATAACGTTGTCAGTGGTCAGTGGTCAGTAGTCAGTAGTCAGTAGTCAGTAGTCAGTAGTCAGTAGTCAGTAGTCAGTAGTCAGTAGTCAGTAGTCAGTAGTCAGTAGTCAGTTGCAATCGTGGCCCGCAACTGCCCACTGACAACTAACCAATTCACTATTTCTTGCCGGGCGCTTTCTTCTTGGCGATGGTTGCTCGTCTCGGACCTTTGCGCGTGCGGGCATTGGTATGAGTGCGCTGGCCACGAACAGGCAGTGCTCTGCGATGTCTTAATCCGCGATAACAACCAATGTCCATCAAGCGCTTAATGTCCATCTGGACACGCTTGCGCAAGTCGCCTTCGATCTCACCTTGTGCTTCAAGAATAGCCCTGATGCGACTAAGCTCGTCTTCGCTGAGATCCCTGACGCGCGTATCAAGATTCACCGCGGCTTCATTGAGAATCGAGCTTGCTCGCGAACGGCCGATACCGTAAATATAAGTCAGACCAACCTCGGCTCTTTTGTTCGGTGGAAGATCGACGCCTGCTACACGTGCCATTTTTTCTAACTACTCTCCAGTTTTCTGCTTCGCGATTCTCCAATCGCCCATCGGCAATTGAAAATCGGCAATGCTTTATCCCTGCCGCTGTTTGTGTTTAGGGTTGACACAAATCACCCGCACCACGCCCTTGCGATGAATGACCTTACACTTGTCGCACATTTTTTTAACTGAAGCGCGAACTTTCATTACTACACCCCCAAAACTCTACTCACTTGTATCGGTAGGTAATTCGGCCGCGATTTAGGTCGTAGGGCGAAAGCTCCACGAGCACTCGGTCACCGGGGAGGATGCGAATAAAATGCTTGCGCATTTTTCCCGAAATGTGCGCAAGCACTTGATGCTGGCTCTCTTCCAACTCCACTCGAAACATTGCGTTAGGCAAGGTCTCCAGGACCTTTGCCATAACCTCAATAGCCTCTTCCTTCGCCATATCCTCTCAGAATGAATTTGACTGTACCGACAAACTGCAAATAGTAGCATGCTGACTGGACTTTGCCAAGCCGCGCCAGCCGTTGAAGTTACGGTCCTAATTGGAGCCTGCGAACACAGCTTCTGAGGGCTTTCTTGAAGTAACCTTCGTAAGCACTTCCGGCCCTTCTTCCGTTATTGCTATCGTATGTTCGACGTGCGCGCTGGGCTTTCCATCGAGAGTGACGACGGTCCAGCCGTCCGCCAGCACTTTTGTGTGGTGCGTTCCCAGATTGATCATCGGCTCCACTGCAAACACATATCCCGCTTTTATTTTCGGGCCCTGGCCGGGCTTCCCATAGTTCGGTATTTGCGGATCTTCATGCATGCGCCGGCCAATTCCATGACCAACATAATCGCGGACTACGGAATAACCGCGACCTTCAGCGTGTTGCTGCACCGCCGCGCCAATGTCGCCCAGGTGTTTACCCGGACGGCATTCCTGTATCGCTTGCTCAAGGCATTCTTCGGTAACCCGCACGAGCTGCAACCACTCTTCGCTTACAGTTCCCACTGGAACTGTTGTGGCAGTGTCGCCAACGAAGCCATCCAGCGTGGCGCCGCAATCGATCGAAAAGATGTCTCCATCCTTCAGTTTGTAGTCGGAAGGAAAACCATGGACTACCTGTTCGTTAACTGAAGCACAGATCGAATAGGGAAACCCGTGGTAACCCTTGAACGTTGGCAGCGCACCGGCATCAGTGATCATCTTTTCCGCGGCGCGGTCAATTTCCAAGGTAGTCACGCCAACGCCGACCAGCTGACGAAGCTCCCGCAACACGAGTCCGGCGAGCTGGCCCGCCGCTCGCATTTTCTCGAGCTCACGTTTTGACTTTCCAATGATCATGCAATTAGCTAGCGTGCGTCAGTTACAACTCTTTCAATATCTCGATAGATTTCTTCCGGGGCTCTTGTCCCATCAACGACGAACAAAACATTCGCTGCTTGATAGTAATCCAGCAACGGCCGGGTTTGCTCTTCGTACGTAACCAGCCGCGCTTCGACTGTCCCGGGGGTGTCGTCGGCCCGATGGACCAGCTGGGCCTGCGGATGCAGATCGCACACATTATCAACCCGCGGCGGTCTGAAATAAACGTTGTAGATTTCACCGCAGACTGGACAGTTGCGACGCCCGGTCATCCGCTTTGCCAGCAACTCGCGCGGCATTCTAATCTCAATCGCCTGAATCGTATTGCCTTGCTCGACGGCCAACTTTTCCAACATCGTCGCCTGCGCCGGCGTTCGGGGAAAACCGTCGAGAATGTATCCATTGCGGCAATCGTCCTGAGTGGTACGTTCACGAACTACGCGAATCGTGACATCGTCAGGCACCAATTGTCCCGCTGCCATAAGCACGCGTACTTCATCGGCAAGTGGTGTCTGCGCTTCTTTCAAAGCGCGAAACATGTCGCCAGTGGAAACTTGGGGCAGGTTCAGCCGCTCATGAAGCAATCGCGCCTGCGTGCCTTTTCCGGCACCAGGCGCTCCCATCAGGACGATGATCTTTGGCATAGTGACAAGTGACAAGTAACAAGTGACAGGTGACAAGACAAGCCGATCGAGTCACTTGTCACCTGTCACTGGTCACTTGTCACAATTCTCAGGCGCGTCGTCCACGCAAACGGCCGCCGCCCCCGAGGAATCCTTCGTAGTTTCGCATGACGAGCTGAGCTTCAATTTGCGCAACCGTATCCATGGCCACGCCGACGAGAATTAACAACGAGGTGCCGCCGAAGTAGAACTGATAGCCCATGCCGGTTGGTATCCAGGAAAGACCCGGGGTGCTGCTGACGAAAGCATCGAGCGAGGCGCCCACGAACGGCAGTCGTGCCAGCTTAAAACCGCTCAACATAAACTGCGGCACAAAAGCTACCAACGCGAGATAGACGGCGCCAACGACAGTCAGACGAGTAAGAATACTGTTCAGATACTCGGCGGTGGCTTTACCTGGCCTGATACCCGGCATGAAGCCGCCGTGCTTGCGCAGGTTGTCGGCCACTTCTTCCACATTGAAGACGATCGAGACATAAAAGAAAGTGAAGAAAACGATCAGCGAAAGAAAGATCAGCTCGTAATAAGGATCGCTGGCGTGAAATGTTTGAAAAAAGTTCCAGATTGCGATCCACGTGCTTGATCCTCGCCAGCCTATATGATTCTGGTCCGGCGGAAAGGCCGCGAACAAACTCTGTGGCATCGATAGAACCGACGACGCAAAGATCACTGGAATGACGCCGCCCATGTTAATTTTCAGTGGCATCGTCGTTTGCTGGCCGCCCACCAACTGCCGGCCGACGTGACGTTTGGCATAACTGACCGGCACTTTGCGCCGCGCCGCTTCGACAAAAACGATGAATGCGATGATTCCCACCAAGGCAACAATCAAACCAATAACACCAAGCGTTTCCAGCGTGTCGCCGCTACGCACTCGCTCAAACACCTGTTGCACGCCACGCGGCAGACCAATCACGATGCCCGCAAAGATCAGCAGTGAAATCCCGTTGCCGACGCCGCGGTCAGTAATCTGTTCGCCCAACCACATTACAAAGATGGTGCCGGTGGTCAGGGTAAGTACAGTCGTTAACAGAAAGCCCCAGGTCGGCGCGCCTACCCCGTTAACCTGCAACCAATGGGCAACAAACGAAGTTTGAATGCCGGCCAGACCTACCGTTAAGTATCTGGTCCATTGATTGATTTTCTGCCGGCCCATCTCGCCCTCTTCCTGCAACTTCTTCAATTGCGGCGAGACGACGGTCATGAGCTGAAGAATGATGGAAGCGGTGATGTAGGGGGTTACGCCAAGCGCGAAGATCGAAATCGTGCGGAAGTTGCCACCGGAAAAGAGATCGAGAACGCCAAGCAGCGTTCCTGCCACATCGTGCCAAACTTGATCCAACCGATCCCTATTGATTCCAGGAGCGCCGATATGCGCACCCAGGCGATAGATGGCGAGTATACCAAGCGTAAACAAAATGCGCCGGCGAAGATCCGGCACATTGAACATGTTGCGTACTGCTGCTAAAAACTTTTCCATGCTTTTTCCAGTAGCACAGACCTTAGTCTATGCCGAATCTCAATGCCGACTGAAGTCTGCGCTACTTCGACTCAACCACGGTCACGGCGCCGCCGGCTTTCTCGATTTTTTCGCGCGCGCTTTTTGTGAAGCGATGCGCCGAGATGCGAAGCGGCTTCGACAGCTCGCCGTTGCCGAGTACAACTACATCGTGTTTGGCCTTCTTGATAAGCCCGCGGTGATGCAAAAGCTCGGGAGTCACTTCTTCGTCAGCCTGAAAACCGCGATCGAGAGCCGCCAGGCTTACTTCCAACCAGCGTTTCTTGAAAATGTTCGTGAAGCCGCGTTTGGGCAGGCGTCGATGCAGCGGCATCTGGCCGCCTTCGAAACCGATCTTGGCGGAGTAGCCTGACCGAGATTTCTGACCTTTCTCGCCGCGGCCCGCAGTTTTTCCGAGGCCCGAACCCGGTCCTCTACCAACGCGTTTCTTTTTGTGAACCGAACCCCGGCAGGGCTTTAGATTGTTAAGACTTAAGGCCATGATAATTTTTTCGTCTGAACTTTGTGCTCGTTATTCAACAATTCTCAAAAGATGCGGCAACTTCGCAACCGCGCCGCGCATAGACGCATCGTCGGGCCGTTCCACGATTTGATTCAGCTTCGTCAACCCGAGACTGCGGACCATTTGCTTATGCGTTTTCGGCGTCGCAATAAAACTACGGTAATATTGAATGCGAATTTTGTCGCCGGCCGCCTGTTTGTTTTTCTTTGTTCGCTTCTCTGCCATGAAAAACCTCGTGAATCGTCAATCGTGAATCGTGAAATCGGAATAGGAATCGTTAGCCGTGAATCTTAATGATCGTTTGAATCTTGAATCTTGAATTGCTTTTCCGATTTACGATTCACGATTTACGATTTACGTCTTTTAGATCTCTTCAACCTGTTTGCCACGTAAACGCGCCAGCTCCATCGGATCTTTCATACGCAATAGCGCGTCGAAAGTAGCGCGCACCACGTTGTGCGGGTTCGTCGATCCCAAAACCTTTGTGCGGACATCGTGCACACCAACCGCCTGCATTACCGCGCGGACAGCGCCACCCGCAATAACGCCAGTTCCTTCCGAAGCCGGCTTTACTAACACACGGCCGGCGCCAAATTTCCCGATCAACTGGTGAGGCACTGTATTTTTGATCAAGGGCACGCGGATCAAACTTTTCTTGGCGGCTTCGACCGCCTTCTTAATCGCCAACGGAACTTCGCGCGCCTTGCCTGTGCCAAACCCGACATGCCCGCCTTCGTCGCCAACGACGACCAGCGCCGCGAACGACAAATTCTTGCCGCCCTTCACAACTTTCGTGACGCGGTTGATGGAAATGACCTGATCTTTCAGATCAAGCCCCTGGGAAGGAATACGTTGTTTGGGTTGTCTCATTGCTTCTCTTTACTTTGCTTCTCTTTTTTCTTACGTGGCTTCTCTTCCACAACTTCGGGCTCCGCCTCAACTTCAACCGCCGCGATTGCTTCGTCTTTGTTGAGTCCCGCTGCGCGGGCGGCGTCAGTCAGCGCCTTAACGCGCCCATGATAAAGATAGCCGCCACGATCGAAGACGACGCTGCTAATGCCTTTTTCCAAAGCGCGTTCGGCGATTGCTTTGCCAATTCGCCGCGCCGCTTCGACGTTGCCACCGGTTGTGCCGCGCAAATCCTTTTCCGTCGTGGAAGCCGAAACGATTGTCTGCCCGTTTAGATCGTCAACCACCTGCGCATAGATGTGATTCAAGCTGCGATAAACCGCCAGGCGCGGGCGCTCACTGCTGCCTCTAACCTTGCGGCGAATGCGCCGGTGAATTGCTTCGCGAACTATTGCTCTACTCGTGTTTGCCATTGCGTTAGTAAATCGTGAATCGTAAATCGTAAATGGTAAAAACAGGATTCAATCAATCTCCGGCTGTTTACTGTTTGCTGTTTACCGTCGACTACTTGCCAGTTTTACCGGGTTTCAACTTAATCGGTACATCCGCATAACGAATCCCCTTGCCTTTATACGCGTCCGGCTTGCGCAACTTGTGCATTTCGGCTGCGACCTGTCCCAGCTTCTGCTTGTCGATGCTGGTCAACGTCAGGGTTGTCTGATATTGCTGAATACTTCCTTTGGTTGTCAGGCGCTCGGCTTTTGCTTCTACTCCTTCGGGCAGTGGGAATTCGATTGGGTGGGAATAGCCAAGCGAGAAAACAATTCGCTTCGCCTGCACGTCGGCTTTGTAGCCAACTCCAACCACATCCATCTGCCTCGAGAAACCTTGGGTGACGCCGACGATTGCGTTGTTGGCGAGCGCGCGCGCCAAACCATGCAGCGGCGCCAGGTCGTCTGACGTCCGTGCCGCCTGCAACTGGTCGCCTTCCAACTTGAAACTGATGCCTGCCGGAATCGGAGTTTTCAAATTTCCCTTTGGACCCTTCACCTCAAGCGCCTGGTCATGAATGGTGACCGAGACCCCTTTCGGTAGCGTGATTGCTTTTTTGCCAATGCGCGACATAAGAACCTCAGTGACAAGTGACGGGTGACAAGTGACAAGTGACAAGTAGTAGTCTTTTGACTTGTTCCCTGTCACTGTCGCCTGTCACTAATAGATTTGAGCCAACAATTCTCCGCCCATATTTTCACGACGCGCTGTTTTTCCGCTCATCAAACCCTTTGAGGTGGAAACAATGTTCACGCCGTACCCGTTAAGGACTTTCGGAATCTCGCTCGAGCCTACATAAACACGACGGCCCGGCCGCGAAACCCTCGCGAGATGTGTAATTGAAGAGGTGCCGCGCGCATCGTAACGAAGAAAGATGCGGATGGTCCGTTTCAAGCCTTCGCCCTTCAGGACAAAGTTATTGATATAGCCCTCTTCCTTGAGAATGCGGGCAATCTCAAGTTTCAACTTCGAAGCTGGGATATCCGCGCGCGAGTGCTTAGCCGCAATCGCGTTGCGGATTCGCGTCAACATATCGGCGATAGGATCAGTCATTCTTAACTCCGTAACAGGTGACTAGTGACAAGTGACAAGTGACAAGTCAGAGCAAGTTTTTCTTGTTACTTGTCACTTGTTACTCGTCACGGTTTTCTTACCAGCTAGACTTAACGACGCCGGGAATCTGACCCTCGAGCGCCAACTGGCGAAAACAGATGCGGCACAAATTAAACTTTCGCAAATAGCCGCGCGCTCGGCCGCAGCGTTTGCAGCGAGTGTAAGCACGTACCGCGAATTTCGGCTTGCGTTCTGATTTCGCAATTAGTGATTTCTTTGCCATAAAATTCCAGATGTCAGAGGTCAGATTTCAGAGGTCAGTTAAGAGGCGACTTCAGGGCCAAGTCTGACCTCTGATATCCGACCTCAGACCTCTATTGCCTAAAGGGCATGCCCAGCCCTTTCAAAAGAGCGCGCGCCTGCTCGTCGTCTCGCGCTGTAGTAACGATCGAAATATTCATGCCGCGCTGTTTGTCCACCTTATTGAAGTCGATCTCCGGAAAGATCAACTGCTCGCGCACGCCGATTGTGTAGTTTCCGCGGCCGTCGAAAGCCTTTGGCGAAACGCCGCGAAAGTCTCTGACGCGCGGCAGGGCTATCGATACCAAACGGTCCAGGAACTCGTACATGCGATCGCCGCGCAAGGTAACTACTACGCCGATGGGCATTCCCTGGCGCAGCTTGAATGACGCGATCGACTTCTTTGCTTTGGTAACAACCGGCTTCTGTCCCGTAATCGCGCGCAACTCGTCAGCCGCCGTGTCCAGAATTTTGGCGTTGGCGATCGCTTCGCCCATGCCCATGTTCAGCACGATTTTTTCGACGCGCGGCACGGCCATCGGGTTCTTGATGCCAAACTCCTTGGCGATCGCCGGAGCAACTTCTTTTTGATAACGCTCTTTTAGTCTCGCTGCCATCTCAACCCTCGTAAATCGTAAATACTGTTGTCAGTGGTCAGTTGGTCGTGGTCCGTTGTTCTTAATTCGTTCGTTGTCTGTGACCACCAGCGTTAACAATTCACAACTAACAACGGACCACTGACCACTGACAAACCCAGTCACGATTTAGTCGCCTTTACTTCTCAAGCGAATGCCCGCTGGCCGCAGCCACGCGAGTCTTTGTACCGTCGCTTTCAATTTGATACTTCACCCGCGTTGGGTTTCCTGACTGCGGATCGATCAATTGCACGTTGGAAATATTAATGAAAGCTTCTTTCTCGATAATGCCGCCGCCGCGATTATTCTGCGGGCTGGCCTTCTGATGGCGTTTTATGACGCCCGCGCCCTCAACTTTAATCTTGCCGGTGGCCGGCGCCACTTCGAGCACGCGACCACGTTTGCCCTTGTCGCGGCCGGCAATAATGACCACCTGATCGTTCTTTTTTATTTTTGAACGTTTTGTTCCCGCCATGATCTTAAATAACCTCCGGGGCGAGTGACACGATTTTCATAAAATTCTTATCGCGCAGTTCGCGCGCAACCGGACCGAACACGCGCGTGCCAATCGGCGTGCCGTCTTCCTTGATTAACACTGCTGCATTTTGATCGAAACGAATGTAGGTGCCGTCTTTGCGCCGCACTTCCTTGCGCGTGCGCACAATCACAGCATCCTGCACCGTTCCCTTTTTAATCGTACCGTCGGGCGACGCTTCCTTCACGGTAACTTTTATCCGATCGCCCAGGCCCGCTAGCTTTCCCGTGGAACCGCCAATCGGCATGATCATTTCAACCCGCCTTGCGCCTGAATTGTCGGCGACCTCCAAAGAGGTCTGCATCTGAATCATGATTTCATTTCCAATTGCCAATTGCCGATTGCCAATTGGCGTATATTTTCAATTACCGAATCTTAACAAGGTTAATTTGACTCCAATCGCCAATCGGAAATTGGCAATCGGCAATGGCCTCACTTCGCTGCCTTCTGCACTATTTCAATTACGCGCCAACGCTTGCGCGCGGACATCGGCCGTGTCTCAACAATTCGCACCTTATCGCCAATGGTCGCGCCCAGCTCGTCATGGGCCATGAATTTCGAGGTGCGACGCACATAGCGCCGGTATTTTGTGTGGCGCACCAGGCGATCCACGCGGACCACCACCGTCTTCTGCATCTTGTCGGAAACTACTGCTCCAACTTTCTGCGAGCGATGCGCGCGCTTACCGTTCGCGGCTGTAGTCTCAGTCGCCACTTCGTTGCTTTGCTGCTCGTTCTCTTCTGCCATTGTTTTACTCGGTAGCACAGACTTCAGTCTGTGTTTGCTTTCTCTGCACAGACTAAAGTCCGTGCTACTTAATTCTGTTGCCGCTGTCGCGAAATAGTCTGCAGGCGCGCCAACGATTTCTTTTCCTCGCGGATACGTTTGACCGCGTCTACTTCACCCAGCGCCAGCTTAAACTTCAAACGAAATAGCGACTCTTTCAAGCGAGCGCTTTCAGCCTTCAACTCCTCTGCTGAGAGATCCAGCATTTTGTCCAACTCTTCCCGCCGTTTCATATGGCGCCCCCTTCCTGGTCGGCCCGCGTCACAAACTTCGTCTTGATGGGAAGCTTCTGTGCGGCCAGGCGCATTGCATCGCGCGCCGTTTTTTCATCCACGCCTTCGATCTCGTAAAGGATCCTGCCGGGCTTCACTACCGCGACCCAATATTCCGGCGCACCTTTGCCCTTGCCCATGCGTGTTTCCGCCGGCTTCTTGGTGACCGGCTTATCCGGAAACATGCGAATCCAGATTTTGCCGCCGCGCTTGATGCGCCGAGTCATCGCAATACGCGCGGCCTCGATTTGCCGATCGGTAATCCATGCCGGCTCAAGGCACTTGAGCCCATATTCACCAAAGCTGATCTCGCTGCCACGAGTCGCCGTGCCGGTCATGCGGCCGCGCATCTGCTTTCGGTGCTTAACTTTTTTCGGCATCAACATGATTAATGCGTCCTTTGTTCGTTGTCAGTTGTCAGTTGCAGGAAAATAAATTCAACTGACCACGGACAACTGACTACTGACCTTCTCCGCGTGGCCGTCGACCATCAGATCCGCCGCCACCACCTTCGCGCTCGCGTCGGGTGCGCGGCCGTCGCTCGCGTTCGCCCATGCGCGTCTCATTTATTGGATCCGAGCCAGTGCCGCGGGCCATCGCCGCCTTTGCATCGAGGATCTCGCCGCGATAAATCCAAACTTTGACGCCGATCTGGCCAAATGTCGTTTTTGCTTCAGCTAAACCGTAGTCGATGTCCGCGCGTAAAGTGTGCAACGGAAGCTGTCCCTGAAGATGCCACTCACTGCGCGCGATTTCCGCGCCATTCAGCCGACCACTAACTTTCACTTTGATTCCCTGGGCGCCAAACCGCAGTGACTCTTCAACGGCTTTGCGCATGGCGCGTCGAAACGCGATGCGTTTTTCGAGCTGCGCCGCAATCTTTTCTGCCTGCAGCTGAGCGTTGAGCTCCGGTTTGTGAATCTCCTGAATCGAAACCAGAACTTCGCGGCCAGTCTTGGCGGACAAGTCAGTCTTCAGCTTGTCAATCTCCGCGCCCTTGCGGCCGATGATGATTCCAGGCCGGGAAGTATAGATAACAATCTTCAGCCGATTGGCGGCACGCTCAACGTCGACATGCGAAACGCCAGCGCCGACAAAGCGCTGTTTGAGATCGCGCTTCAGCTTGAGATCTTCCAACAAGAACTCGCCATACTGCTTCTTCGCGAACCAGTGGGAGTGCCAGTCCTTGTTATAGCCAAGGCGAAATCCGTAGGGATGAACTTTCTGACCCACAATCTTCTCCAGTCTGGTTTTGAGATCTGAAATCTTAAATCTGAGATATCTTTCTGCATTTGAGAACTGAAATTTCAGATCTCAAAAACGTTTACTCGTCCGCCTTCGCCGCCTTCTTGGACGCTCGCTTAGCCGCCCGCTTCTCGCCCTCCGCCTTAGCCGCCGCTTCTAGTTTTTCAGAAGCTTCTGTCCTGGGCGCTACGCGCTTAGCTCTTGGCGCCGCGGCCGCGCCGCCTCGCTTGCGACCTTTGCTCTCCGCCAGCTTGGCTGGCTTCGCGCCGGCAACTGCGCCGCGCTTACCCTTCGCCGCGGGCTCTGCTCGTTCATCGTTAGACAACAAAATCGTCACATGACAAAAGTGGCGCTGTTCGCGATACGCGCGACCCTGCGGCGCGGGACGAACGCGACGCCTGTTCTTCGTTGGTCCGCGGTCGACGAACGCGGTCTTCACCCACAGATCATCCGGGTCGATAGCAACGTTCGCCTTTTCCGCCGCTTCGTTTGCGTTGGCGATGGCCGAGCGCATGCACTTTTCAATCAAGGTTGAAGCACGCTTGCTCGAATAGCGCAGGATCGCCAGCGCCTGATTGACGTCTTTGCCGCGGATCATATCTACAACTAGCCGCGCCTTCTGCGCCGACCCTCGTAAATATTTTGCACTTGCTATCGCTTCCATCGTTAACCTCGTAAATCGTAAATCGTTAATCGTAAATAGTAAGAACTTGGCGTTCCTTGTAGCTGTAAATCGCAACTTCTAGTCACGATTTACGATTCACGACTTACTTCATTTTGCAGGCGCCGCGGGCGCGGCCGCCGGTGCCACCTTTGTGGCCTTTTCGACCTTCGTTCCTGAATGGCCTTTGAACGTACGCGTTGGCGCAAACTCACCCAGCTTATGGCCCACCATGTTTTCAGTCACATAAATCGGCAGGTGTCGCTTGCCGTTGTGGACGCCAAACGTCAGGCCAACCATATCCGGCGTAATAGTCGAGCGCCTCGACCAGGTTTTGATCACCGGCGGGCGGTTTCCGCCTGCGCGCGCGCGCTCAACAGCTTTCTGAATGCTGTCGTCAATGTATGGGCCTTTTTTAACTGAACGTGCCATAACTCTCCATTGCCAATTTTCGATTGCCGATTGCCGATTTCAAACCCTGTCATGCGTGGCCAAATGCCAATCGGAAATCGGCAATTGGCATTCGGCAATCACTTGGTTCTTCGGTCCTTCAAAATCATTCGCTGCGTGCGCTTGTTACTTCTCGTCTTATAACCGCGTGTCGGTTGTCCCCAGGGCGTCACCGGATTGCGGCCCCCGGAAGTCTTTCCTTCACCGCCGCCGTGCGGATGGTCCACCGGATTCATGGCCACGCCGCGCACGTGCGGGCGAATGCCCTTCCAGCGTGACCGCCCTGCTTTGCCATACGAAACATTCTCATGCTCGATATTGCCGACCTGGCCTACCGTCGCCTTGCAAACCAGCGGCACGCGTCGCACCTCGCCGGAAGGCATGCGAAGCTGCGCATAATCGCCTTCCTTCGCAACCAACTGTGCGAATGCGCCTGCGGATCGCGCCATCTGTCCGCCCTTGCCGGGACGCAGCTCGATGTTGTGGATCTGCGTACCCAGCGGAATATTGATCAGCGGCAAAGTGTTTCCCGGCAGAATGTCGGCATCAGCGCCACTCATAATCGTCTTGCCAACTTCAATGCCGCTGGGCGCGATGATGTAGCGCTTCTCGCCGTCGATGTAGGTGACCAGCGCAATGTGCGCCGAACGATTCGGATCGTATTCAATCTGCGTCACGCGGCCGGGGACACCTTCTTTGTCTCGCTTGAAATCAACAATGCGATAGAACCGCTTGTGACCGCCGCCCCGACGTCGCACCGTAATACGACCATCGTTGTTGCGCCCCGAAATGCGTTTCTTCGGTTCAAGCAGCGCCTTTTCAGGTACTGCTCCAGCCGTCAACTCATCGCGCGTCAGATAGGTCTGGTAACGGCGCGCCGGAGATGTTGGGGTTAGTTTCTTAATTCCCATAACTGATGGTCTCAAGTTTCAAGTTTCAGGTTTCAGGTTTCAGGTTTGTTTTACTTGGAACCTGAAACTTGGAACTTGAAACTAAATGCTCTCGCCGTAGTCAACTGGCTTCTCGCCTTGCTTGAGCGTGACGTAGGCCTTTTTCCAAGACGGCTTGCGTCCTTCAAAGCGGCCGCGCCGCGCCATCTTGCCCATGAAGTTAATCGTGTGTACATGGTCCACTTTCACCTGAAAAATCGACTCCACCGCCGATTTGATTTCCGGTTTAGTTGCATGTCGATCAACCCTGAAGGTCAGCAACTGGCGCGTGTCCTGCGATTCTTCTTTCGCCACCAAAGCTTTTTCCGTAATCACAGGCGACTTGATGATGTCCCAAACTGTTCTCATTTCTTAGGCCGCCTCCTTCTTACGCTTCGGCGCCGCTTTCGGACTCTTCACTGCGGGCTTGCGCGCGCGCTTTGGTTTGGCCACGGCTTCGGCTTTCTCTTCCGCAACGGCTTCGTCGCCGGCACCGTCTGCTTTCCTTGGCCCAAGCAGTTGTTCGAGTTCTTTGATTGCGTCCTCAGAGATAACCAGGCGTTCGTGATAGAGCAAATCGTAGATGTTCAAGCCGAAACTGTTGACTACCTTCGCGCTCTGCACATTTCTGGTCGAGAGCATCAGGTTATCGTTGTCCAGCGAATCGACGATCAAAGTTTTGCCTTCAAGGCCAAGCTTCTGAAGTGAAGCAATAAAGTCTTTCGTCTTCGGCTTATCGAGCGTCCAGCCATCGATCAAAACCACCTTGCCCTCGCGAACTCGCTCGGAAAGCGCTGAGCGCAACGCTCCCTGCCGCATCTTCTTGGGCATGTTGTAGGACCAGTCGCGTGGCTGCGGTCCATGCACGTTGCCGCCGCCTTTCCAAAGCGGCGATCGCAATGACGCGATGCGCGCTCGGCCGGTGCCTTTTTGCTTCCAAAGTTTGCGACCGGCGCCGGAGACGTCGCCGCGAGTCTTGGTCGCGGATGTTCCCTGCCGCGCATTAGCCATGAAGTTGCGCACCGCCGCGTGAATGAGACCTTGATTCAAAGGCGCGTCAAACACCGCGTCCGACAACTCGACCTCGCGAATCTCTTCGTTCTTTAAATTGCGCACCTTAACGGTAGGCATAATTAACTCCAGTAAAAAGTGAATCGTGAAAAGTGAAAAGTAAAACTTTCGAGCAAAGGTCCGAGCGAAGTGAAGCAAACGTATTCTTCACTTTTCACTATTCACCTTTCACTTCTTCTTCTGTCTCGCGGCCTTCTTCACTACAACTACGCTGCCATTCGGACCAGGAACCGCGCCACGAATCATCAACAAATTGTTTTCAGCATCGACCTTCGCAACCGTTAACCCTTTTACGGTGATGCGCGCATCGCCCATGTGGCCTGATGAGCGCATTCCCTTAACTACTCGTGAAGGGTATGCCGAGGCGCCGATCGAGCCGGGCGCGCGCACGTTCATCGAACCGTGCGACTCAGGACCGCGATTGAAATGATGCCGCTTGACGGTACCAGCAAACCCGCGTCCTTTGGATTTGCCAACCACCTCGACCACATCTCCGTCAGTAAATTGATCGACAAGAACCTTGTCACCGACATTCATCTCGCCGGCGGCATCGTCCAGGCGAAACTCTTTGAGAATGCGCGTCGGCGGAATTCCACCGCCTGTCTTCTCAAAGTGGCCGCGCATCGGCTTAGTAACGTTTTTCAGCTTGACCGGTTTCTCGTCGACGAGGCCCACTTGCACGGCGTCGTAACCATCAGCTCCGGCCGCAGTTTTCTTCTGCACCACGACACATGGTCCAGCCTTAATCACGGTGACGGGCGTGACCATGCCGTCAGCCGCAAAAATCTGCGTCATGCCAATTTTTCTTCCGATGATTCCGTTAATCATTGTCGATTTCCGATTGCCAATTGCCGATTGCGAATCGTTCTCTCGGCGATTTTCTAATATCGATAGCGCCAATTTTCTTTACCAAAAGCCAATCGGCAATCGGCAATCGAAAATCGGCAATCCTTTACTGCCTGCCGAACGCCTTAATTTCAACATCCACACCGGCTGGAAGATCCAGCTTCATCAGCGCATCAACTGTTTGCGGTGTCGGATCGAGAATATCCATCAGACGCTTGTGCGTTCTGATCTCAAACTGCTCACGCGACTTCTTGTCGACGTGGGGCGAACGAAGCACGGTCCACTTGTTTTTGACGGTCGGCAACGGTATTGGCCCAGCCACACGCGCGCCCGTTCGCTTCGCTGTTTCCACGATCTCGGTAGTGGACTGATCCAGCACGCGGTGATCGTAGGCCTTCAGTCTGATTCGAATTTTTTCGTTAAGCATCTTGTTATTTCCGATTTCCGATTGCCAATTTCATTTAGCGGTCCGTTGTTCGTTGTCAGTTGTCAGCTGCTCGCAATCGTGTCTTGCAACTGACTACTGACTACTAACCACTGACTATTCCACAACTTCTGAAACCGTGCCCGCTCCAACCGTGCGACCGCCTTCGCGAATGGCGAACCTCAGTCCCTTCTCCATCGCGATCGGCGCGATCAGCTCGATCTCCATCGCCACGTTGTCGCCTGGCATC
>DATNOG010000095.1:0-25670 GCA_035601415.1 Pyrinomonadaceae bacterium
GATGCCAGGCGACAACGTGGCGATGGAGATCGAGCTGATCGCGCCGATCGCGATGGAGAAGGGACTGAGGTTCGCCATTCGCGAAGGCGGTCGCACGGTTGGAGCGGGCACGGTTTCAGAAGTTGTGGAATAGTCAGTGGTCAGTAGTCAGTAGTCAGTTGCAAGACACGATTGCGAGCAGCTGACAACTGACAACGAACAACGGACCGCTAAATGAAATTGGCAATCGGAAATCGGAAATAAGAAAATGCCACGCGATAATATTGTTCTTCAGTGTAACGAGTGTAAGAGTCGGAATTACGTAACGACCAAGAATAAGAAGACCACGCCTGATCGGCTTGAGTTTAGTAAGTTCTGTCGCCGTTGCCGCAAACACACTGATCACAAAGAGACCAAGTAGCTAACATTTCCGATTGCCAATTGCCGATTTCCGATCACTTCTCGGGAGAGACCAATCGGCAATCGAAAATCGGCACTCGGCAATGACCGGAGGGGTATAGTGTCAACGGTTAGCACGTCGGTCTCCAAAACCGAAAGTCCGGGTTCGAATCCTGGTACCCCTGCCAGCTTTGAAGGAACTAGCGAGTGGCGAAGAAGGTTGACGAAGTAATGGCTGAGACAGATAACCCAGACGAGTCGATGGTGCCGCCGGCGCCGCGTGCTGCGCGCTTTGGTGAAGGCGGGGAAGGCAAGCCAGCACGGCGCGAGCGTGGCCTGACCGGCCCGCGTAAGAGTGCCATTGGACGCCTGGGTCAGTTTCTGCGCGACGTGCGCGCGGAAATGAACCGCGTGTCATGGCCGAGTGCAACTGAAGTAAAGAACACGACAATTATTACGTTGATCGCAGTTATCTTCTTCGCGATTTATTTGTTTCTGGTGGATAGAGTTTGGGCGTTCCTGCTGGTCCAGCTTAACCATCTGCTCAACTGGATGACTGGAGCTTGATTAGCAAGGAAACATTAATGGAGCACTGGTTCATACTTCATACATACTCCGGACACGAGAAGAAGGTGCGCGACAGCCTGGAAGCGCGCATTCGTGACATGGATTTGCAGGCCGAGATCACGAAGGTGCTGGTCCCGACCGAAACCGTGGTGGAAATGCGCGGCAACAAGCGGATCGAGTCGTCGCGGATGTTTTACCCGGGTTACGTGCTGGTCCAGATCGAGTGTGATGAGCGCGGGCATATTCCCGACCATGTGTTTCATCTGATTAAATCCACGCCGAAGGTCACCGGTTTTGTCGGCGGTCACAACCCGACGCCTCTGACGCCGCAGGAAGTCGATCAGATTGTTAACCAGCAGGCAGAGGCGGCCGAGAAACCAAAACCGAAGTTTTCTTACGCGGCCGGCGAAACGGTGCGAATCAAGTCCGGACCGTTCCAGAGCTTTACCGGCAAGGTGGAAGAAGTTAACGAAGACAAGTCAACGCTGAAAGTGACTGTCACGATTTTTGGAAGATCGACTCCGGTTGAGTTGAATTTCCTGGACGTTGAGAAGGTCACATTCGCTGAGGAAGAATGAAAGGCCGTAAATCGTAAATAGTAAATCGTAAATAGACGAACGGTCTTTACGATTCACGATTGACGATTCACGATTTACGAAACAATGGCAAAGAAAATAACAGGCTACATCAAGTTACAAGTTCCCGCCGGCAAGGCGAATCCGGCGCCGCCTATTGGTCCCGCGTTGGGCCAGCACGGCGTGAACATCATGGAATTCTGCAAAGCGTTTAATGCCAAGACGGCGCAGATGGATCCCGATTTAAAAATTCCGGTGGTCATCACTGTCTATGCAGATCGCTCGTTTACTTTTGAGACAAAGACGCCGCCCGCGGCTGATTTGCTGAAGAAAGCTGCCGGCATCCCGAAAGGCTCCGGCAAACCGAACCGTGAAAAAGTTGGCACGATATCAAAAGCCAAGATCGAAGAGATTGCCAAGACCAAGCTTCAGGATTTGAACACGACGAGTTTGGAGTCAGCGATTAAGACAATTTCAGGAACGGCCCGGCAGATGGGGCTCACGATCGAATAACTTTTTGATTTCCGATTGGCGATTGCCAATTGCCGATTAACCGGGCAACGCTGACGTGAAATAAATTTTCAGAGGGAGGGAATTGGAAGCCAAAACGATTGCGCAAATCGGCAATCGGCATTTGGCAATCGCCAATCCCGTTGACCTTGGAGACAATTAATGAAGAAGCACGGAAAGAAATACAATGCGGCGGCGGAAAAGATCGAAGTCGGTCGCAAGTACAACCTCGAAGACGCGGTTTCAAAACTCAAGGAGATTGCGTTTGCAAAATTTGATGAAACGGTGGAGTTGACTGTTTGGCTGGGCGTCGATCCGCGCAAGGCGGATCAACTGGTGCGCGGCACGATTGTTCTGCCCCACGGTCTCGGCAAATCCAAAAAAGTATTAGTCATCGCGCAGGGCGAAAAGATCAAGGAAGCCGAAGAAGCCGGCGCCGATTTTGTCGGTGGTGAGGACATGGTCGATAAGATCAAAGGCGGCTGGCTTGATTTCGATGCCGTCGTTTCGACTCCCGACATGATGCGACTCGTCGGTGGACTCGGCAAAGTGCTGGGACCGCGCGGCCTGATGCCTAACCCGAAAACGGGCACCGTCACGTTTGACGTCAAGACTGCTGTCAGGGAAACAAAAGCCGGCAAGGTCGAGTATCGCGTCGACAAAACGGGCGTGATTCACGTGGGCGTCGGCAAGGTTTCTTTCGAAGCTGACAAGATTCGTGACAATGCGCGCGTGCTGCTCGAGGCCATCGTGAAAGCCAAGCCATCAACGGCCAAGGGCAAGTATGTGAAGAAAGTGAATCTGGCGGCGACCATGAGCCCGGGCGTGTTGCTCGATGAGGCGGCGTACGTCAAATAGTGAGGAGCGACCATAGATGAAAACAAAAGCACAAAAGCAAAAAGATTTGGAAGCTCTCACCGAGCAGTTTAAGCAGGCGAACGCGGCCATGCTGGTTGGCTTTCAGGGAATGACTGTCCAGAAGGACCAGGAACTTCGCAAACAGTTGCGCGAAGCGGGCGTTAGCTACGGGGTAGTGAAAAACACGTTGGCGCGCAAAGCAGCAGAGGGAACAGTTCTCGAACAAGCGGCCGATCAGTTCAAAGGTGTAACCGCAGTGGCGCTGAGCCGGCAGGATCCAGTGGGTCTTTCGAAAGCAATCGCAAAGTTTACCAAAGCAAATCCGGAGATTTTCACATTCAAGGTCGGCATCGTGGAAGGTAAGGTAGTTGCCCTGCGCGATGTTGAAGCGATTGCCAGCTTGCCTTCGAAGGAAGAACTCATTTCCAAGATAATGTTTCTGGTTAATGCGCAGGCGCAGCGCCTGGTGGTTGTGACCAGTGCAGTGGCTCGTAATCTGGCGATCGTCATTGATCAAGTTCGAGCACAAAAGGAAGCGCAGGGTGCGCAATAGAGTGTTTTGTAATTATTAGCGGCCGCATGGCGGGTGTCAGTGAGCGGTCAAAAAGGCGAGCGGCGTTCGAGATGCATCGACGCGGCAAGCCATAAACGGGCAGCGCAGGTTGGTTGCCAGATTTGAACTTTCAGGAGTGAGATAAACGGTCATGTCAACAGATAAGATTCAGTCAATTGTGGACCAGGTTAAAGAACTGACGCTGCTTGAGGCATCGCAACTCGTAAAGGCGATGGAAGAAACATTCGGCGTTTCGGCAGCGGCAGCGGCGGTGGCAGCTCCGGCGGCGGGCGCCGCGGGTGGCGGAGAAGCCGCAGCACCTGCTGAAGAAAAAACCGAGTTCGACGTCATTCTGCAAGCCATCGGCGGCAACAAGATCAATGTGATCAAGGTTGTTCGTGAAGTAACGGCGCTGGGCTTGAAAGAGGCCAAGGATCTCGTCGAGGCCGCTCCGAAAGCGGTAAAGGAAGGCGTTTCCAAAGAAGAAGCCGAAACTATCAAGCAGAAACTAACTGACGCGGGCGCAACCGTCGAAGTGAAGTAATTAGTCCAGAGTCCAACGTCCAATGTCCAAAGTTTGGTGCGCGCGCGTTGACTTTGGACTTTGGACTTGCGACGTTGGAGTCTGGTTTGTTGGCTTGACACATATCGTCACAGTGGTTAAGTTGGGAGAGTATTGAGGGCGCTGGCATTACTCCCAAAAAATTTGACGAAGAAACAACCGCTTTTTGGCAAATAAGCGGTCAGGGCATTGTGCGCTCTGACCGCGCTTTGGCGTCTCTACACATTTTCGATTGAAAATCGGCAATCCATAAGGAACCTCTCATGCAAGGAAATCTACTTCAAGCAGTGAACACGGGATTGGGACGGCGCACAAGTCAGGCACCTGAGCGCGTCGATTTTTCCAAGATCTCGACGGCCGTGAAAATCCCAAATCTGATTGAGATTCAAAGGGAATCCTACAATCGTTTTCTTCAAATGGATTTCCT
Organism: Pyrinomonadaceae bacterium; assembly: GCA_035601415.1. GTDB lineage: Bacteria > Acidobacteriota > Blastocatellia > Pyrinomonadales > Pyrinomonadaceae > PSRF01. The sequence goes on from DATNOG010000095.1 coordinate 4,431, forward strand.
GCCCGAGGAACGCGAGAACACCGGACTCCAGGCTGTGTTTGAATCGGTTTTCCCGATCTCGGATTTCCGCGGCACAGCCACGCTCGACTTTGTCGAATATCAAATCGGCAATTGGCAGTGCAAGTGCGGACGCCTCGAAGGGCTCAATTATCTTCGCGCCAACTGTAAGAACTGCGGCTCGACAATCAAGGTCAATCCGTTAGCCTCTGGCGAAACGCTTTGTCACAAGTGCGGCACGTTTAATTCGGTTCGGCCACAGCTTTGCGAAAACTGCGGCGAGCCGGTGGGTTTGAAGCATAAGCACGATGAGCAGGAATGCCAGGAACGCGGCATGAGTTACAGCGTTCCACTCAAAGTGAAAATTCGTCTGACTGTTTACGACAAAGACGCGGAAACTGAGACGCTGTCAATTCGTGACATCAAGGAAGAGGAAGTCTTCTTCGGCGAAATTCCGTTGATGACAGACAACGGCACCTTCATCATCAACGGCACCGAGCGCGTGATCGTTTCTCAGCTTCACCGCAGTCCCGGCGTCTTCTTCAAGCGCGGCGCTATCTACATCGCGAAGATCATTCCTTACCGCGGTTCGTGGGTTGAGTTTGAATACGATCAGAAAAACCTGCTGTACGTCCGCGTAGGCAAGCGTAAGTTTCTTGCGTCTATTTTTCTGCGCGCGTTGGGACTCTGGTTTGGCAAGCCGTCTGATGGAAAGCTCGCTAAGAGCGATTCGCATCTTGAAGACGGCGTGAAGAACGCCTCGTTTACGGACGAGGACATCCTGCGCACTCTTTATGTTACCGACGAAATTCGTGTCGAAGACGGCCGGCTAATGATGCAGGTCCCCGATCAGGGACCAAGCGGCCTGGTCGGCATGAAAGTCGATTTCGATATCAAGAGTCGTGCGCCTGACCCAATCGTTCGTTCCGGAAAGAAAGTCACGAGTTCATCACTCGAAGCTTTGCGCAAAGCGAACATCGGCGAAGTTGAAATGGAGGCTTCGCAGTTTGAGGGCGCTTACGCCGTCGCCGACATCGTGAACAAAGAGAGTGGCGAAGTCATTCTCGAAGCCAACAACGAGATCAACCCGGCCAAGTTGCAGGAGATCGTCGAAGGCGGCATCGATAGTTTTTCGGTGTTCTTCCCGGAACGCGACGATATCGGTTCGATCCTTTCGCAGACGCTCAAGAAGGACGTAATTACCAAGCCCGTCGATGCGCTGCTCGAGATTTATCGCAAGATGCGCCCGGGCGATCCACCGACCGTGCAGACTGCTTACAAGTTGCTCGAAGCGATGTTCTTTGATCCGCGCAAGTTTGATTTCTCGCGCGTGGGCCGTCTGAAGTTCAACATCAAGATGGGCAAGCCGGAGCGCGATCGCATTAACGATCCACTGCTCTCGGCGAAAGATTTCTATGAAGTCGTCGCTTACGTTTTGAAGATGCGTAAGAACCCATCCGAGTATCAGGCCGACGACATCGACCACCTCGGCAACCGGCGCGTGCGCGCTGTCGGTGAGTTACTCGAAAATCAATTTCGCATTGGTCTGGAGCGGATGGAACGCGCGATCAAGGAAAAGATGTCGATCCATCAGGAAATGCAGACCACGATGCCGCGCGATCTGATCAATGCCAAGCCAGTCACCGCTGCGGTGCGCGAGTTTTTTGGTTCCAGTCAGCTTTCGCAGTTCATGGACCAAACGAATCCGCTTTCCGAAATTACGCACAAACGCCGCCTGTCGGCGCTTGGACCGGGCGGCCTTTCTCGTGAACGCGCCGGATTCGAAGTGCGTGACGTTCACCCGACGCACTATGGCCGCATCTGTCCGATTGAGACACCTGAAGGTCCGAACATCGGCTTGATTTCGAGTCTCTCCTGCTTCGCACGCATCAATGAATTCGGTTTTATTGAAGCGCCATACCGAAAGGTCACTGACGGCCGGGTAGTTGAGTATGTTCGCGTTCTTAACGGCGGCGATACGAAACTCAAACCCGGCGAGCATATTCCGCAGGAAGAGATTGAGAAGGCGAACCGCAAACTAAGCGCCAGCAGCAGAAAGGCCGAGTTTGAACCGTGGCCCTTTTATTTGACCGCGTGGGAAGAAGACAAGCACGTGGTTGGTCAGGCCAACATCGAGCTCGACGAAACACGTTACATCGTTAACGAGCGCAATGCGGCGCGCAAAGCAGGAGAGTTCATCCTGGCCTTGCGTAAAGACATTGAATACGTTGACGTGTCGCCCAAACAACTCGTCTCGGTTGCCGCATCGCTTATTCCGTTCCTCGAAAACGACGACGCGAACCGCGCCTTGATGGGTTCGAACATGCAACGGCAGTCGGTACCGCTGCTACGCGCGGAAGCGCCGTACATCGGCACGGGCATGGAGCAAACCACGGCGCGCGATTCGGGTGCGGTCGTAGTGGCCCGGCGCGACGGCGTAGTCGATTATGTTGACTCGGAACGTTTGATTATCAAGGCCGATCATCACGTCGACGGCACGATATCGCGCGAAGTGACGGCGGACATCTACACGCTGATCAAATTCAAACGATCTAACCAGAACACCTGCATCAACCAGCGGGCCATCGTTCACGTTGGTGAGCGAGTAGAAAAAGGCCAGGTCATCGCGGATGGTCCATGCACCGATCGCGGCGAGCTGGCGCTTGGTCGGAACGTGTTGGTGGCCTTCATGCCATGGCGCGGTTACAACTTTGAGGACGCAATTCTGGTTTCCGAGCGCCTGGTGAAAGAGGATTACTACACCTCGATTCACATTGAAGAGCTGGAAATCGAAGCGCGCGATACAAAGCTTGGGCCGGAAGAGATCACGCGGGACATTCCCAACGTTGGCGAGAATATGCTGCGCGACCTGGACGAGAGCGGCATCATTCGCATCGGCGCGCAAGTGAAGCCGGGCTCTATCCTGGTCGGCAAAGTCACGCCCAAGGGCGAGACGCAGTTAACCGCCGAAGAAAAACTTTTGCGCGCGATCTTTGGTGAGAAAGCCGGCGACGTTAAAGACGCTTCGCTTGTTTCGCCTCCGGGCATCGACGGCACGGTTGTCGATGTTCAGGTGTTCACCCGCAAAGGACAGGAAAAGGACCAGCGTTCGCTGACCATCGAACAGGAAGAAGAAGATCGCCTGCGACGCGACCTCGAGGACGAAATTCGTATTTTGCAAGAGCAGCGCGACCAGCGCATTCACGAGTTGCTCGATGGCCGCAAGCTATCCGCGGACCTGACTGTTAATCGGGAAGTAGTTATTCCCAAGGGCGTGACCATCACGCGCGAAATGCTCGAAGGCGTCGAAGCCAAGGTACTGAGAAAAGTGCAGATGGCCTCTTCGCGTGTCGACGTCGGCGCGGAAATCAAGGAATACGAAGATCGCACTGAGCGGCAGATCAAAATTCTTTCCGACATTTACGAAGAGAAGATTGCCAAGCTGCGACAAGGCGACGAGCTGGCGCCGGGCGTCATCAAGATGGTCAAAGTATTTATCGCCATGAAGCGCAAGCTTTCAGTCGGCGACAAAATGGCCGGGCGACACGGAAACAAAGGCGTGATCGCGCGCATCCTGCCCGAAGAGGACATGCCTTACCTGCCTGATGGCACGCCCGTCGAAATCGTGCTCAATCCGCTCGGCGTACCTTCACGCATGAACGTGGGGCAGATTTTGGAAACGCACCTTGGCTGGGCGGCGCGCGTGCTCGGCGTTTACTTTGCGACGCCGGTTTTCGATGGCGCAACTGAAGCTGAAATCAAAGATAAGCTGAGGGAGGCCGGTGTTAAAGCAACCGAACTCGGCTTGCCCGAAATCATCAATGAGTCGGGCAAGGCGATTCTTTACGACGGCTTATCAGGCGATCCGTTTGAGCAGAAAGTTACAGTTGGTTACATCTACATGCTCAAGCTTTCGCACCTGGTTGACGACAAGATTCACGCGCGTTCAATTGGACCATACAGCTTGATCACGCAGCAGCCGCTGGGCGGCAAGGCGCAGTTCGGCGGACAGCGATTTGGAGAAATGGAAGTGTGGGCGCTGGAAGCTTATGGCGCGGCGCACATTCTTCAGGAACTGCTGACGGCGAAGTCAGACGACGTTGCCGGCAGATCGAAAATCTATGAAGCGATCGTCAAGGGCGAGGCTGATTTCGATCCTGGTCTACCGGAATCGTTCAACGTGCTCGTGCGCGAGCTTCAGTCGCTGTGTTTGGATGTTGAGCTGATCAGCAAGGAAGTTGCCGGCAACGGCAATGCGAACGGTGATGGCATCGGCGAAGCGCTGATAACCAGCGCGGCCGAGGGATAAAGACTGTCCAAAGTCCAATGTCCAAAGTCCAAAGTCAAATCGGCTTAGCGGACCTTGGACCTTGGACATTGGACCTTGGACTCTTCCGGAGAAACGATGTTTCGATTTCAACAAGAGAAGACGCAATTAGCTCCAGACTTTGAAGCGATTCGAATCTCGCTGGCCTCGCCGGAAAAGATCCGGCACTGGTCTCATGGCGAGGTGACGAAACCGGAAACCATTAACTACCGCACTTTCAAGCCGGAGCGAGACGGACTTTTCTGCGCGCGTATTTTTGGCCCGGTAGCTGATTGGGAATGCCTCTGCGGAAAGTACAAACGCATGAAGCATCGCGGCGTGATTTGCGACAAGTGTGGTGTGGAGGTGACGCAGGCAAAAGTGCGTCGCGAGCGTTTGGGCCATATCGATCTGGCCAGTCCTTGTTCGCACGTTTGGTTTTTTAAGGGTCTGCCTTCGCGCATCGGTCACTTGCTCGATATTCCGCTGCGCGAGCTGGAAAAAGTTCTCTACTTCGAATCCTACATTGTCATCGATCCGGGCGACGTGCCCGGAATCAAAGAGCGCGAGTTGCTGACGGACGAACGCTATCGCGAACTGGTGCGCGATTATCCGGCGCAGTTTGTTGCCAAGATGGGCGCCGAAGCAATCAAAGAACTGCTGGCAATGGTTAAGGTCGAGGAGTTGTCGATTGAACTTCGCAAGCGCATGCGCGAAGAAACCTCGCAGCAGAAAAAACTCAAATACTCGAAGCGCCTGAAAGTGGCCACGTCGTTTTTGAAATCCGGCAATCGTCCGGAATGGATGATCCTGGACGTTATTCCGGTCATTCCACCTGAGCTTCGTCCACTCGTGCCTTTGGATGGCGGACGTTTTGCAACTTCAGATCTCAACGATTTGTACCGCCGCGTAATCAATCGCAACAACCGCCTGAAGAAGTTGATGGAGCTGCGTGCTCCGGAAGTTATTGTGCGCAACGAAAAGCGCATGCTTCAGGAAGCGGTCGACGCGCTGTTTGATAACGGGCGTCGCGGCCGCGTGTTGCGCGGTGTCAACAATCGTCCGCTGAAATCATTAAGCGGCACGCTCAAGGGCAAGCAGGGACGTTTTCGTCAGAACCTGTTGGGCAAACGCGTTGACTATTCAGGCCGTTCAGTAATTGTCGTTGGTCCAGAACTGAAACTGCACCAGTGTGGCTTGCCGAAGAAAATGGCGCTCGAGTTATTCAAGCCATTTATTTATAACCAGCTTGAAAAGCAGCAACACGCCGCCACAATCAAACAGGCGCGCGAAATGGTTGAACGCCAGGAGCCGGTCGTTTGGGACATTCTTGAAGAAGTAATTCGCGAGCATCCTGTGCTGCTAAATCGCGCGCCAACACTGCACCGGCTTGGCATTCAGGCGTTCGAACCTGTGCTGGTCGAAGGCAAAGCCATCAAGATTCATCCGCTGGTCTGCACTGCATTCAACGCCGACTTTGACGGCGACCAAATGGCGGTACACATTCCGCTTTCGCCGGAAGCGCAGATCGAAGCTGCGGTGTTGATGCTTTCGAGCAACAACATTCTCAGTCCGGCCAGTGGTCAGCCGATTGCCGTGCCGTCGCAGGACATTGTGCTCGGGATTTACTACCTGACGCGCGACAAGCCCGGTGCCAAGGGCGAGGGCCGAGTTTTCGCGTCGCTTGAAGAAGTGCTACTGGCGCTCGACGCTAAGGAAGTCACGACACAGACACCTATCAAGCTGCGCATTCAGGGCGATTTTGTCGATCTGACGCAGGAGCACGATCCGCAGGACATTCTGCGCGCTGTCGTTCAAGAAGACGTGCGCCGCGTTATCAATACAACTGTTGGCCGCGTCATTTTTAACGATTCGATTCCCGCCGGCCTGCCTTTCCTCAATGGCACACTGAAGAAAAAGGGACTGCAATCACTGGTCAACTATTCGCACATTCGTCTCGGTCACGAGATGACTGTGAAGATGCTCGACGATCTGAAGAACCTTGGTTTCCTTTACGCGACCAAAGCGGGCATCTCAATCGGTATCGACGATCTGGTTACACCCGATGCGAAGAAGGGACTGGTTGGCAAGGCTGAGAAGGACGTGATCGCAGTTGAGCAACAGTATCTCGATGGCGTCATCACCAACGGCGAGCGCTACAACAAAGTGATCGCTATCTGGTCCGAAGTGACTGACAAAGTTGCCAAGGAAATGTTCAAGGCGATGGACGAACGCGAGAAGTCGTCGGGCGAGCTCAATCCGATTTTGGTTATGAGTGATTCCGGCGCGCGCGGCAGTGCCCAACAGATTCGCCAGTTGGCGGGTATGCGCGGCTTGATGGCGCGGCCTTCCGGCGAAATCATCGAGACGCCAATTCATGCGAACTTCCGCGAAGGCCTGAACGTGTTGCAGTACTTCATTTCGACACACGGCGCACGCAAAGGTCTCGCTGACACGGCGCTGAAAACCGCCGACTCGGGTTACCTGACGCGGCGGCTGGTTGACGTGGCGCAGGACGTGATCATCAGTGAACAAGACTGCGGCACGCTGCGCGGCATTTCTGCGAGCGCGATCGTTGAAGGCGGCGAGGAAATCGAGTCGCTGCGAGATCGCATCGTGGGCCGTACGGCCCTTGAAGATGTCATTGACCCGGTCGAGGGTCGCACCATCGTCGAAACCAATCAGGAAATCGACGAAGGTTTGGCAGCCGAGATTCAGCGTTCCGGCGCACAACGTGTTCGCATTCGTTCAGTTTTGACTTGCGAATCGCGTCGTGGCTGCTGCATCAAATGCTATGGACGCAACCTCGCCACCGGCCGGCCAGTTGAAATCGGTGAAGCGGTCGGCGTTATCGCGGCGCAGTCGATTGGTGAACCGGGCACACAGCTCACCATGCGCACGTTCCACATCGGCGGCACTGCGCGTCTGGAAGAGTCGTCGAAACACGAAGCACGTCAGGACGGCGTAATCAAATATGTCGAACTGCAAACCGTGAAGAGCCGCAAAGGCGAACGCATCGCCATGAACCGCAACGGTTCATTAACCATCATGGACGATCGCGGACGCGAAGTAGCGCGTTACCAGATCGTTTATGGCGCGCACATTCTGGTCGAAGACGGCGCGCGCGTTACGCAGGACCAGTTGCTGGCCACCTGGGATCCGTTCACCTTCGCGATTCTTACTGAAGTCGCTGGTCACATTAAGTTCCAGGACTTGAAGGAAGGCGTGACGTTTGACGAAGAGGTCGATGAAGTTACCGGCCAGTCGCGCATGGTGGTGAAAGACTCGCCTGACGAGAAGAAGCAGCCGCGTATGGAAATTCGCAACGCCAGCAACAAGATACTAAAGACTTACCAGATGCCGGTGCGCGCGAACCTGATGGTAGTCGACGGAGAAACAGTGGAGCCTGGCGACATCATCGCAAAGATTCCGCGTGAAACAACGAAGACCAAGGACATCACCGGCGGTTTGCCGCGCGTCGTTGAGTTGTTTGAAGCAAGACGCCCGGCAGAAACAGCCGTGATGTCGGAAATCGACGGCATCGTCGCACTCGGCCCAATCGCCAAAGGCAAACGCAAGCTGATTATTACGGGCGACGATGGCGAGGAGCGCGAGTATGACATTCCGCGCGGTACGCACATCAACGTGCAGGAAGGCGATCGCGTACGCGCCGGCGAAGCCTTGATGGATGGCCCGCTCAACCCGCACGACATCCTGCGCGTCCTTGGAATGCAGCGCTTGCAGGAATACCTCGTGAACGAAATTCAGGAGGTCTATCGTTTGCAGGGCGTGAACATCAACGACAAGCACATCGAAGTGATTGTTCGTCAGATGCTGCGCTGGGTGAAGATCAAGGAAGTGGGCGATACCGACTTCCTGCTCGAGGAGCAGGTGGACCGTTTCCGCTTCACTGACGAAAACGAGCGCGTGGTTGGCGAGAAGGGTGAAGTTGCACAGGCCGAGCCGTTGTTACTCGGCATCACCAAAGCGTCGCTTTCAACCGATTCGTTTATTTCGGCTGCGTCGTTTCAGGAAACCACACGCGTGCTCACTGAGGCTGCAATTTCCGGACGCATCGATTATCTGCGCGGTTTGAAGGAAAACGTGATCATGGGGCGGTTGATTCCGGCCGGCACCGGCATGGAGTATTACCGCAACGTGGACATCGAGCGCGATGAAACACTTGATCAAGTGCGCGATCGCGACCTCGAAGAGTTTCCCGATATCGTGGGTGGCCACGACATGACAGCTCCTCCGGCACGTGAGCCACTGGTTACCGCTGGTAGTGATGGCGAACCGGAAGAAGTAATTGAGTAGGAACAGACTTTTCGGTCTGTCCTGTTCGTCGGGATATCGCAGCGCAAACAATAAAAGGACAGGCAGGAATGCCTGTCCTACTTTTTTGTAACCGCTAGCTGCCGCTACCGTCTTAATCAGTTCCACCGGTACCGGAAAGGTTAGTTAGCGCATTGATTCTCGCATGCACGGCGCCGGACAGCAGCTCCACCTCTTAGTTCGCCACGAGAAACGCATCCTTGAGTTGCTCATCGCTCGTAAGTATCCGCCGCTTCGGTGTATTTTTCAGAACGAGGGACCGCGATCGATTGAGAGAATCAACTTGAGTCATGAGCCTTAATAGGTCGGGCCGGAATTGCTATTCACGAGGCACATGAAGGTAAGCGGAGCGTGCGCGTATTACCAGTCCGGGACGATCCACCTTCACTTCTAGTTTGCGCGTTTCACTCTCTTTTTCTAGGTTTTTTGGGATAATACCCGAGACTATACTGCCGGGAAATTTCCGCGGCGATTTCAGCAAAGATTTGCTCGAGGCCCCGCGACTCGCCCAGCCTCATAGAGTCGCGCGCCCGATTTGTTAGCTAGCGCGCTAAGATATTGGCTGCCTAATCTCCAATCTTCCCGCCAGAACGCAAGCACCTCCTTCTCCGCGACGCCTTTAGACTGGGTATATCTCAACCAATCAGTCATTGTGTCATATCTCATAACATAGATCGGGGCGTCGGACTCTGCCAGTTCACGGAAGTTGCTCAGCTCCGAAGAGCTTTCAGGCCTGTCGGTGTTGCGACGGGAAATAAGCGGGCCGCCCAGTATGACGGTAATTTCCTGGTTGTATCTGTATACGCCGTCTGAGAAGAAAACTATGGCCTTGCGCCCGGGAAGCGCATTCATTTTTTTGATGGCTGTGCTGACTGCCTCGTGAATAAAGCTGCCGAAATGCCAATTTGGCTTCTTACCGGCTTTTTGCGGGGTTTCGTCCGCGCTGATCTCGAAGGCGTCGGACACGCCACTTCCGGATTTCGCGACTATTATTTTGTCGCCCGGCCTCATTTGCTTAATGAACAAGTCCGCAGTCTCACGATAGTTGCTAATTAGTCTGAAGGGCTTTTGCTTGCCGAGCACATACTTATCGAATAACAGGAGCACGGTTACCGCTGCTTCACCGGGCGCGAAAAAGGCTATTTTCTGTTCAACGCCGTCTTCGTAAAGATGAAACTCACTCTGTTTGAGGTCGGTCACACGCCTGCCCTCTCCATCCAATACCGTTACAGGAACTCCGACGAGCGTCGTGTTAACGCGCACCACATCTTCCTGCGCAACATTTTCGTCAGACCGCGCTGGTGGCGACTGGCCGAGTGCGGTGCCGCAAACAACGCAGATGAGCAGAGAGAAAAACGAGCGGATAAGGCCTGCATTCATATCTGAATCTTAGCGCCCGACCTACGAAGTGAAAAGGCTCGGAGATGCCATAGTTAAAGGATAGCTGGGAACGTAGTTTTTAGGCGCAGTCATGGTTGCAAGAAACTCCTGAGAGCCGGAGGAACCGCAGAGCCGCAGAATGTTTATAGTAGCATTGGACCCTGTTGTGGGTCCGCGAAGGAATTCCAAATTGGATGATCGTTTCTATAAACATTTCGTGCCTAACGGCACTTTGCCGGCGGATTTCCCTGGGCGACTATCCGTATGTCGGCGGACGACGCCAGGCGGTCGTTTCTTCCTTGCCAGTTTCTATCACGAACAACTAACCTCAGACGCTTTTCCTTCGTTGTCAAATCGTCCCGGCCAAACTCGTGAACGCAGGATCATCGCGCACCGTGCAAACATCTCCCTTCGGTCGTCTAACAAAAATCTTCCAGCCAGCGCCTCCCGCCGCCTCGGTCTTGTCAGACCCCGAGGAGATTGCCAAGGAATATCGTCGCTGGCAAAAGCGCGTCCTCGTCTCCTCAATTATCGGCTATGCGACGTTTTACTTCGTCCGCAAGAACCTCAGCATCGCGATGCCGGCGTTGGAAGGCAGCCTTGGCATACATAAGACTCAGCTCGGTCTGTTCCTGACCCTGCACGGCTTGCTCTATGGCGTTTCCAAGTTTGCCAACGGCTTTCTCGGCGACCGCGCTAACGCGCGCGTGATGATGGTGACCGGGCTCGCGATGTCTGCGGTCCTCAACGTGCTCTTCGGTTTCAGTTCCACTGTCATTGCGCTGGGCGTGATCTGGACTTTGAACGGCTGGTTCCAGGGAATGGGTTTCCCGCCGTGCGCGCGACTGATGACCAACTGGTTCTCGCCAAAGGAACTGGCGACCAAGTTTTCGATTTGGAACATATCGCACCCGGTTGGCGGCGGTCTTATCGTGATACTTTGCGGTTATCTCGTGGGGTTCAATTGGCGACTCTGCTTTTTCATTCCCGCGGTTATTGCCCTCGTTTGTGCCGCCTTCCTTTGGCTTACGCTTCCTGACACGCCGCCGAGCGTGGGGTTGCCGGAAGTCGCAGGCACCGCAGATGGATCGAACGGCGCCGGGCAAAGCCACGAATCTCGTGAAGAATTCAAGCGCTTCGTGATCGATCATGTCTTCCGTAACAAGTTTATCTGGATAGTTTCTTGTGCGAACTTCTTTGTTTATGTAATTCGCTATGCAGTGCTCGACTGGGGACCAACACTCTTAACTCAATCGAAGCATATCCAGATCACGCACGCCGCCTGGATGGTCGGCGGTTTTGAGTTCTGTGGTTTGCTCGGCGCCATAATCGGAGGCTGGTTAACCGACCGATATTTTGCTGGACGCGCCGTGCGCGTGTGCCTGGTTTACATGCTGCTCGCGGGCCTCGCCGTTTTCCTGTTTTGGAAAATCCCGGGGCAATCTGAGTTCGCGACCGCTGCGCTGCTCGGCGCCGCGGGCTTTTTCATTTATGGACCACAGTGTTTGTTGGCCGTCACGGCCGCAAATCTGGCGACGAAGAAGGCGGCAGCGACGGCCATCGGGTTGACGAGCATCTTTGGTTACGCTAGCACGGTGCTTTCCGGTTGGGGACTGGGCGCGCTGGTCCAACACTATGGCTGGGATCTTGCGTTCGAAGGGCTGATTGTAGTCGCATTGTTGGGCTCCTTAACGTTTGCTTTAGCGTGGCCCGCCAAAGCGCACGGGTATGAAGAATCGGTTGGCAGGAGCAGGAGGCAGGTGCAGGAGAAATAGAAGGCAGAAGGCAGAAAGCAATAGGCAGGGGCACGGAACCGATGAAAAAGCTCAAGCTCATACTAGTCGCATTTAGCTTCCTAATGCTGACGTTTGTCTTCAGCGTTGGCCTCGTTCAGCAGGCGGCTCAGCGAGAGAGCAACTTGAGGTTTGAGATCAAACCGGAAGAGTTACCCTTTGCTCGAATTGCTGAGATGCACGAGATCGATCGGCGATGTCCGGCGACCGGCAAAGAAGACGGCAACATCTATCACTATGCGCAAAACGCGGCGAAGAATAACCTTGGGGCAAAGGGAATTCCTGTCGCGCTCAGCATCAACGACTTTACACGTTTGCAGCAAACGAGTGAGGAATTGATCGAGTCAGGCAGGATTGTGCTTCAGGGAAAATATCCTGAAGACCGAACTCGATTACAAAATCTGATTCGGGTGCGCGGAAAATCCATTGGCGAAGGGACAGTGGTTTCGCTCCAGGCTTATGTTTTCAGCGCCAGCTATGCGAATACAAAATTCAATAAAGATTCTTACGGGAGACCTGCCCAGGGTGAAGCGGTCAATTGCGACAATCCCGAACTCGATTGGAATGACATTCACATTGCCCTCAGCGCCAGCACCGCCAGGGCTACGGATGAATGCACAACTGTAACCGCGGAGATCAGTCCTCATTATCGGCCGGCGCTTTGGAGCCGGTTTCACGATGGACAGAATCAGGGCGTGGAAGCTCTAACGCCCGGATTTCTAAAGGGACATGTCTTGAAACAACCGAAGAGTGGCCAACCGCTAATGGTTCGCCTCACAGGGCCGCTCTTTTACGATGCCAGTCATCAACCGTGTGTACTTGGCGGTGGCAAAATTATCGAGCGCCACTCACCCGAGCGGCGCTCGATCTGGGAGATTCATCCGATCTATCGCGTCGAGGTTTTTCACAACCACCGCTGGGTCGATCTTGACCGCTGGGCGAAATGATTAAACCTGCCAAGTAGCCTACGGCAAGCCGCGGTTGCCGGAGCGGGCCTTTACTGCCTGGCTGCGGTCTGTGTTCCACCCGGCAGGTTCGCCAGTTCATTCACGCGCGCGCGGAATGACTGGGTCAGAAGTTGAATCTCTTCCGCCCTATAACCGCCGGCGCGAAACGCATCGCTAACCTGCTGGTCGCTTAGCTGCGACAGAATGTTCGCAATCCATTTAGCGTTGGAAACAGTCACATTCTGCAGCATCTGATCGTGGGTCGCATGAAAGGCAAAAATAATTCGCTCGCCGTTGACCTGCTTGATCAGTTTGCTCTTGGAATAATCCTTTGGCTGATTGCGATTATGGGTGATGTTGCTGCCATACTTGCCGAAGGTAGCTCCCAGATCACTCACGATGTAGCGCAGCTCGGTTGTTCCTCTGGTCGGATCCCGCACTACCAGCACGCGGTTGTTTGCTGTCTTCAAATCCCAGTTGTTCAGCAGGACCATCAATATCTTCAGACCCTGAAGCTGCTGGGTACCTTTGAACGGGTTGTTGTCCCAATCCCACTCGTCGTCAATACGCTTGATGCCTTTCGGCCGCGCTTCAAAGCGAGCATTTTTGACAACACCTTTTCCTTCGACCGTCACCTGGGGCACGTAATAATCGATGTCAGTAAAATATCCGGCCGCCCATACCAGGCGGCTGGCGGCAGTCTCCGATTGGGCCTCGTTGCTAAACTTAATTCTCCATTCCATTCCCTGGGCATCTTTGACCACGTACTTCGTCGAATGGCCCGTCTTTTCTTCTTTCACAAATGTCACGCGCGAAAGATCCGGTTTCATGGCGTCACCGCCTATTCCAAGAAGCAAATTGCGCGATGCGATGTCAGTCGGCGAGCGCCAGAGCACTGGCGTGCCGGTGCCGCTGTAATGCTCGTTGCCTTTCTTGTCCTCTTTTTTGTCCTTCTGCGCCTGGCCGGGAAGGGCCAATACTGATAAAAGAATAAACGAGAGAACAGTTAACAAGGTGATTTTGACTCTATACATTTTTGCCTCCTGGGCCGTTGGACCATCTGTTTGTACACGCTGACAAAATCAAAGCCGATGGCTGTAGTTTTCCGGTACAAGATTCGGCAAAGAGTGTCTGTTTCCGAAGCACACGAAAGCTGACTGAAGCCATTTACCTGTGACTTAGCAATTGAGGTGCCGGGTCGGTGGTTTGCGGGAGGAACGCCAAACAAATTGACTGCGATCGCTATCAAGCGAATAAGAGCATTACCCGGCGCGCGTAAAGCGGCGCTGCCCCATTTCATCCCACCGCAACTCGCGACGCTGGTGCCTGCGGCTCCCAACGGCGACGATTGGCTGCACGAGTTGAAGTTTGATGGCTATCGCATGCTGTGCCACTTGCAGCGCGGCAAAGCACGTTTCTGGAGCCGCAATCAGAAGGACTGGACTGAGAAGTTTCCGAATCTGAGTAAAGCGTTAAAGGCGTTGCCTGCAACTGCAGCGATCTTGGATGGCGAAGTTGTAGTTGTAGATAAAGCCGGGCGCAGCAGTTTTCAAAAATTGCAACAATCGATGAAAGGCGGTGCTGCGAGTTTTGTTTTTCAGATTTTTGATCTGATCTATCTCGACGGTTATAACCTGACGCGAGTTCCTTTACAGAAAAGAAAAGCGCTGCTGGAAGATCTGCTCGCTGGGACCGACGCAAAAGGCCCACTTCGTTACAGCGATCATGTTGCCGGAAACGGCCCCCGTTTTTTCAAACAAGCATGCGAATACGGCCTTGAGGGCATTGTTTCGAAGTTCGCCGATTCGGTTTACGAATCGACGCGCAGCCGGAGTTGGTTAAAGGTCAAATGCATCAAGCGTCAGGAATTTGTCATCGCCGGTTATACGCCTTCCAAAAAAGATTTTCCCGGCTTCGGATCGTTGATACTGGGAGTGTACGAAAAGGGCAAGCTTGTCTATTCGGGTCGCGTTGGCACGGGTTTCAGCATCAAGCAGCGTTTGGAATTGCAGAAGAAACTGGATCGCATTTCGCAGCCGGCCATGCCTTTCGCAACGAAACCAAAGGATCCAGTATTACGAGATGCGCATTGGGCCAAGCCGGAACTAGTGGCCGAGGTGGAATTTACAGAATGGACGGAAGAAGGCTCGATCCGGCATCCGTCATTTCAGGGTTTGCGCGAAGACAAAAAAGCGAAGGACGTTGTGCGCGAAGAACCGGCTTAGCCGTTCTTCAATTGAGATCTTCTTACATGTATAAAAAGAACCGGCGAGAGTCGAATCGATTCTCGCCGGTCCAGTTTAAAGAGGGGTTGAAGCCTGTGATCTTACGGAGCCATCGCCGGAGGCTTCGCACCCTGCGGACACAGCCACAGTTCAACCAGCAGCGCATCGCGCGGTGGTCCAACCAACGTAATGATGCGCGTGCCGTTGATACCTCTGGAGTTCACCAGGTAATCAACAATTCGGGTCGTGTGCTGTTGCACCTCACCGGGCCGCCCTCGCTGGCCAGGATAGACGATGACATAAGCAGTTGAAGTCGGATCGTTCTGCAGTTCAATTGCGTAGTTGTCCAAACGCGCCTTTTCGTCGTTGCGCGCGATGTTCGGAAACTCGTCAAACTTTTTACATTCAACCGGAACAGGGAATTGCACTGTGCAGGTCGCTGAACAATCGAGCGTGTAGCCGCCCATGCTGAGCGCAGCCGTCACACTTTGGCCCGCGAGTCCAGTCGTATCGACGTGAATGGTGCTGGTGCCCTGGCCATCAATAATGCTGCCGGCAGAAACCTTCCAGTTGTAGATTGGAGTTATGCCGGGAGAGCCACCGGTAACGCTCGAGCTAAA
The DNA here is from genome assembly GCA_035601415.1 of Pyrinomonadaceae bacterium. Classification (GTDB taxonomy): domain Bacteria; phylum Acidobacteriota; class Blastocatellia; order Pyrinomonadales; family Pyrinomonadaceae; genus PSRF01. The sequence continues at coordinate 20,034 of DATNOG010000095.1, forward strand.
GGTCAATGGCTCGCCAAGTACTACTCGGTCGGGGCAAACAATGCCGACATTCGGACAGGTTGGAGGGGGTGGTGGACAACGATTCACTAAAATGGTTGTTGATGTGAACGCCTGACAAGCAGCGTCGCCACTGCCGGTGCCAATGTCCACGTAGGCTTTGTAGTAGCCGGGTTTCAGGCCGGAAACATCCCAGGTGACAGTGGGACCGTCGCCGTCGATTCGTCCGGCGTTGGTGGTCCAACGATAGCGAATCGGAGAATTCGAGGTGACGCGAGCGTCTAGATGCACGACCGATGGTGCCGCTTGGCCTTCGCTCGGACATACCGTAATTACAGCAGGCTCGGCGACCAGGTTCAGATTCGGGGGCGTGTAGGCGACGGTTTCCTGCCGTACCTTTTGCGCCATAGCGACTGACGCCAATGCAAGCATGCTTACCAGCAAAACTGGTAGAAAGATTTGTAGAACGGGGCGCTCGTGTCTCAGCATTTCCACTCCTTTTTCGGCCGTTTACTTTTTCAGCCCGTCCAGGCCCGCACGCCCACGCGCTGTCTTGAGAAGTAGCAGTTGATAGGAAAATAGAGGGAATACGGGCGTGTTTCCATAACTTTATCAGGCCGATTACGGGTCGGGCTGAACGATTCCCACCAGGCAGCTAATCGACCGCGATGAAACCTCGGCAGGTCGCTGTTTGACTCCGTCGGCGCTTTCGCAGTAGATCAGTGGTCGTCCAAAAACCGCCCCGGTTGAGTGTAATGAAGCTTGCGTTGCTAATCGTCATACTTTCTCTGCTTTTTGGTCAAGCTGGTTGTCGCCGAAATAAAACCGGCGCCAATGCAAACGGATTGACCGAGGTGAGCAGCACGGCCGAGGGCGATCGAGCCCAGGCCCGGGTGTTGGTCGAACAAGGCAAAGAGTTTTATCGCAGTGATCAGGATGAGAAAGCGGCTGACGCTTTCGAACAAGCCATCAAGCTCGATCCGAATCTGGCCGAGGCTCATTTTCGTCTGGGACTCGCGTACGCGGCTCTCGGCAAAGAGCATGAGGCTGAGGAAACCTACAAGAAGGCAGTCGAGAAGTACAAGAAATACCTCGAGAACAATAAAGACGATGCCGAAGGTCATTACGATCTGGGACAGGCATACGCGGGACTGCATCTTTACAGCGAAGCAGTCAGGGAGTATCGCCAGGCGATTCACCTTAAGGATGACGACTCAGACATGTATTGCGACTTGGGCACTGCATTGACGAAGCTGGCCCAGTATGACGAAGCAGTCGCAGCGTTTTCAAAAGCGCTGGAGATTGATCCAGAAAACTACCGGGCGCAGGATGCGCTGGAAGAAGCCCGTGAAGGTGTGCAGCGAATCAAGGCCGGGAAGAAGCACCAGGAAGACTTGTTGAAACAGCTGAAGGAAGACGAGTTGAAGAATGCTAACGGAGATAATCCTGAGGGCTCAGCTTCCAATAATTCCGGAACAGGTTCTGCAAAAACAAATTCGAATAAGACAAACGTGAATAAGTCCAACTCGAAACGGAATCGCAAACCCGTAGTTAATTAGCGATTGTTTAGATGCGGGCAACGCCCGCCGTTTCAACGAAGCAGGAGCACAAATGGCAACATACACGCCACCACCGTATTTTCCCCAGAGCTCGCTCGCACCACCAGACAAGAACCGCTACACGAAATTCAAGCTGGCAATGTTCGCGCTGGCGGCGGTGATCTTGTTAGCGCTTGGCGGCATTGGGCTGGGGATTTGGTATCTACTGAAATCGTTATTCTGAAAGCTGCATCGTAGGCCGAGGTGCGCTTGACAGTTTGTGCCCCAATTACTTATAGTTTGCGGTTTCGGACTACCTGTCTGAAGTCAACAATGCAACGCTCGGTTGGTTCTGTCGGTGTGGAGGCGTTGCCCCGATTGCTTACGGGCTTTCGGTTTTGACAACTATTGTGGCGTAAGTTGTCTGCGTCGCGTCGGATTTATCCGCACGTTCCAGCGCCGGCACGCGTGAAAGACCTTGACTGGTCTTCTCGTCCCGAATATGCGACGCCACAGAAAAGTCGGCTTAAGGGAGCCAGCATCCACACCCGCTAGCGCGAAGTCAGAACATCCCTAACACAATTATTTATCAGGGCAGCTCGCCTGCGCTGACTGCCGGACAAAGCCATCAATGAGTGGCGGCAAAAGTTCCGGAAAGAGGCAGGCAACGCCCTTTTGCGCTTTTCGCTAGGGCGCAAACGAACTAAACCGCGAGCGTTATTGAGCGGGTGAAGTTGAAGGAAGACAAAACGTGCCAACGATAAATCAGCTAGTTCGCAAGGGTCGTCAGCAGGTCAAGTACAAGACGGCCAGCCCCGCGCTGCAAAGTTCGCCGCAGAAGCGCGGAGTTTGCACGCGCGTGTACACGCAAACTCCCAAGAAGCCAAACTCGGCTCTGCGGAAAGTGGCGCGTGTTCGCCTGACCAATGGCATTGAAGTGACGACCTACATTCCGGGCGTTGGCCACAATTTGCAGGAACATTCGATTGTTTTGATTCGCGGCGGTCGGGTGAAAGATCTGCCCGGTGTTCGTTATCACGTGATTCGCGGCACGCTTGATGCGGTTGGGGTGGCCGATCGCAAACAGGGACGTTCAAAGTATGGCGCCAAGCGCCCCAAGGCAGCAGGAAAATAAAGAACGTCGGTGCCGGGTGCCAGGTGTCAGGTGCCCGAGTTCGGAGCCAATGCTTGCTGACACCTGACACCCGATACCTGGAACCTGAAAGATATGCCACGAAGAAGAGTCGCAGAGAGACGAGAAGTACTTCCCGATCCGATCTACAACAGCCCGTTGGTGACGAAGTTTATTAACGGTGTCATGTTGGGGGGCAAGAAATCGGTGGCCGAGATCATCTTCTACAGCGCGATGAAGCAGATCGGCGAGAAGACCGGCCAGGAGCCGCTCAAGGTCTTTAAGAGCGCCATCGAGAATGTGAGGCCGACCGTCGAAGTTAAGTCGCGGCGTGTTGGTGGTTCGACCTATCAGGTGCCGATCGAAGTTCACCAGGAAAGACGCGGCGCGTTGGCGATCCGCTGGATCGTTTCCTATGCGCGTGGTCGCGGAGAAAAAACGATGACCGATCGTCTGGCTGGCGAAATTCTCGACGCGGCGAATAATCGCGGCAACTCAGTTAAGAAGAAGGAAGACACGCACCGCATGGCGGATGCGAACAAGGCGTTTGCGCATTACAAGTTTTAAAAGCGCCGTGAACAGTGAACCGGAAACCGGGAACAGAAAGCGTTCTCGATTTACTGTTCACGATTTACGGTTCACAAGTCATGGCCAAGCAAGATCTAAATCTGACCCGGAATATCGGCATCATGGCCCACATCGATGCTGGTAAGACCACCACCACGGAACGTGTCCTTTATTACACGGGCATCACGCACAAAATTGGCGAGGTGCACGAGGGCACGGCGACCATGGACTGGATGGAACAGGAGCAGGAGCGCGGTATCACAATTACCAGCGCGGCTACGACCTGTTTCTGGGAGCGGAATGGCGTCGATCATCGCATTAACATTATCGACACGCCCGGTCACGTTGATTTCACCATGGAAGTAGAACGCAGCTTGCGCGTGCTTGATGGTGCGGTTGCCGTATTTGACGGCGTCGCCGGAGTTGAGCCGCAATCGGAAACTGTTTGGCGTCAGGCTGACAAGTATGGCGTTCCGCGGATTTGTTTTATCAACAAACTAGATCGTGCTGGGGCCTCATTTGATCATTCGTTTGAATCAATCATTACCCGGTTGGGCGCCAACCCTGTAGCCATTCAAATTCCGATCGGCCTGGAAGATCAGTTCAAAGGCGTCGTCGATTTAATCGCGATGAAGGCCCTGATTTGGAATGATGAGAGTAAGGGTTCGGAATACGAAACAACGGACATACCAGATAATCTCAAAGAGGCCGCTGCCGCGGCTCACGACAAGCTTGTCGAAGCAGTTGCTACCGTTGACGATGGCTTGATGCATAAGTACATCGAAGGCGAAAAGATTTCGGAAGAAGAGATTCGTAAAGCGCTGCGCAAGGGAACGCTGGAGCTAAAAATCGTTCCAGTGGTCACCGGTTCAGCATTTAAGAACAAAGGTGTGCAGACGTTGTTGGACGCAGTTGTCGACTATCTACCATCGCCGCTCGACATTCCGCCGGTTGAAGGAATTAATCCGAAGACTGGTGAGACAGAAGTGCGTCCGCCGGATGCCAGCGCGCCTTTTTCTGGTCTTGTTTTCAAGATCATGGCCGACAAGCATCTTGGCCAGTTGTCGTTTGTACGTATCTACAGCGGCACGATCAAGGCCGGTTCGTACGCCTATAATCCGATTAAAGAAACAAAGGAACGCGTCGGTCGCTTGATGCGCATGCACGCCAACAAGCGCGAGGATATCGAAGATGCGAGCGCCGGCGAGATCATTGCTATCGGCGGTATGAAACAGGTAACTACCGGCGACACGGTTTGTGATGAGAACAAGCCAATCATCCTCGAGCGGATGGACTTTCCCGCTCCCGTTATTCGCGTCGCAGTTGAGCCCAAGACGCGCCAGGATCAGGACAAGCTCGGTATAGCACTGAACCGCCTGGCCCAGGAAGATCCTTCTTTCAATGTTTCGACGGACCAGGAGACAGGCCAGACAATCATCGCCGGCATGGGCGAGCTGCATCTGGAGATCATTGTCGATCGCATGAAGCGAGAGTTTGGCGTGGAAGCGAATGTAGGCAAACCACAGGTTGCCTATCGAGAGACCATCACTCAACCGGCGCCTGGGAAAGAAATTTATAAGAAGCAGACCGGTGGTCGCGGACAATTCGGACACGTTGAGATAGAGATCGAGCCGGCGCCCGGCGAGGGCTTTGTTTTCGAAAACAAGATTACTGGAGGCGCGATCCCGAAGGAATTCATCAAGCCTGTCGAGCAGGGAATCAAGGACGCCATGGAGCGTGGTTTCCTTGCGGGTTATGAACTGGTGGACATCAAGGTGCGTCTGCTGGACGGTAATTACCATGAGGTCGACTCGGACGAGCGCTCGTTCCACATCGCTGGCTCGCTGGCGTTTCAGGACGCATTAAGAAAAGCCAAGCCGGTGTTGCTCGAGCCAATTATGCGCATCGAGGTCGTCACTCCTGACGACTACATGGGTGCAGTCACTGGTGATTTGAAGCGCCGACGCGGGCAGATCGAAAAGATGGAGCCGCGACCCGGTGGAGCACAAGTGCTAACGTCGTTTGTCCCGCTTTCTGAGATGTTTGGTTACACGACTGACTTGCGATCGGCAACTCAGGGCCGCGCGACCTCGACGATGCATTTTGAGCGATATGAGCAGGCGCCGAAGAGTGTTGCCGAAGAAGTGATTGCAAAAGTGCAGGGCGTGGCGAGTAAGTAAGTAGCGCAGACTTCAGTCTGTGCGGGGTTTTTGTGTTAACTCAAAAGACACAGACTGAAATCTGTGCTACATGAGGAAAATAAATGTCAAAGGAAAAATTCGACCGCAGTAAGCCGCACGTAAACATCGGGACGATAGGGCACGTGGACCACGGCAAGACGACGTTGACGGCAGCGATCACGAAGGTGCTGGGCAAGAACAATCCGAAGGTGCAGTTTGTGGC
>DATNOG010000096.1:0-1647 GCA_035601415.1 Pyrinomonadaceae bacterium
TCGGCATTGCCTTTGTGATGCTGCATGTGGACCGCGTTGTAATATGTTTGTGAAAAGCAACAAGCGATCGATTGAGTGATTCCAAACAGTCGATTAAGCAATTCCGAGCGGAAGAACGGGTTATGAATGAAGTTGTGCCCCACGCCGTTGATGTTCGCGTTAACCATCAACGAGTAAATGAATCCAAGAATCAGCATCACCCAAAGCGGCGCATGCGGAAACAGGAAAAACAAACCTAAAAAATAGACGAGATGGAAAAGGCCGGCCAGCGTCGGGATCGTATCCCAGCGTGTGTGCGCGAAGAGTTTCGAGCTGGTGGTGGGACGGTCCACCCGGATGGCATCGGTGTTCATGTCGGGAATTTTAGGTATAGAATTACTCGCTAAAGAAATACTGGTTGGCAAGTTTTGAAGATTGCCAAGGTCGTTTCCAACCGCCTAACTTAACCGCTCCATGTTTGCGCTCCAGCCAGAACTGAAGGTCTTTACCGGCTCCGCCAACCGGGACCTGGCCGAGCGCATTTGCAAATATATCGGCGTGCCACTTGGTCAGGCGACAATCAGCTCGTTTCCGGACGGCGAGACCTACGTCAGGATTGAGGAAAATATTCGGGGGCACGATGTTTTCATTATTCAACCGACTTGTCCGCCAACCAACCAGCACTTGATGGAGTTGCTCATCATGGTTGACGCAGCACGCCGCGCGAGCGCGGATCGGATCACGGCGGTGATTCCATTTTTCGGCTATGCGCGCCAGGACCGCAAAGATCAGCCTCGTGTTCCGATTACAGCCAAGCTCGTGGCGAATTTGCTGGATGCCGCTGGGGTGAGCCGGGTGCTGACCATGGACCTGCACGCCCAGCAGGTGCAGGGCTTCTTCGATATTCCGGTAGATCACCTCTATTCACTTCCGGTTTTGATTAAGTATCTGCGACAGCAGCTCACGGGAAAAACGGTGGTGGTTTCCCCAGACCTCGGCGGCCTCAAAATGGCCTCGGCTTACGCCGACGGGCTCGGAGCAAACCTAGCGATTGTCGCCAAAGAACGTCGCAGCGCCACAGAGACGGAGGCACTTTATTTGATAGGTGAGGTCGAAGATCGCGATGTGCTGCTGGTCGATGACCTTACCGAAACGGCCGGGACGTTGACTTCTGCGGCTGAGCTTTTGAAGAAGCGCGGCGCCCTGAAGATTTACGCTGGAGTTTCACACGCTGTTCTCGTCGATCTTGCAATCCCGCGCTTGCAAAAGTCGAAAATTGAGGAATTGATAACAACCAACAGCACTCCGGTACGCACTGTTGACGGGTTTAAGACCACGGTGCTATGCGTCTCTGAGCTTCTCGGCGAGGGCATAAAGCGGATTCACAAGGATGAGTCCGTCTCATCCCTGTTCAACATCGAAAACGAAAAAAATGGCAAAACAAGTCAAGCTAAAAGCTGAACCGCGAGCGACCGTGGGACGCTCTGCGGTACGCAAATTGAAAGCGCATGGAGTTATTCCAGCGATCATTTATGGCGGCAAAGACAAGCCGCAGCCATTGCAAGTCTCCGCCCGAGACATTAACGCAATGATGAGCCACGCTTCCGGAGAAAATGTCCTGGTTGAGCTTGAAATCGCTGGTGAGAAATCGAATCGCACTGCGCTTGT
>DATNOG010000097.1:0-7968 GCA_035601415.1 Pyrinomonadaceae bacterium
GCAAACAGCACGGCGTTTGGAGTCTGGCGAAACCTTTCCAGCAAACGTCCTTTTGAGGCGCTGCCCTGCAACAGGCAGGGATAGTCGAGTTCAGGCATCGCCAAATCGTAAAGCGATTGCATGCCCGCCAAACTAGTCGACAACACAAAGGCGCGGCCATTTGTCGCATTCACAATCTTGATGACTTCTTCGGCGGCAGCGCCGGCCCACTCGTGCGAACGCGGGTCGGGCATCTTCGGCGGCAGATATAGAAGCGCCTGGCTCTGATAATCAAAAGATGATTCGGCGATCAAATCATCGGCCGCATCAAGGCCGAGCCGCTCTTTGATAAAGGAAAAGTTGCCGGCGCTTGAAAGTGTTGCCGACGTCAACACCACGGTATCAATCTTGTCGAACAGTTTGTCTTCGAGTATGCCAGAAACATCTATGGGCGAAGCGCGCAGGAAAATTCCACGGCCGCGCCGCTCAATCCAGTAAACAAATTTTTTGTCAGCGCCAGTAACGATAAACTGCAAATCGAATCGCGTTTGACGAATGCGCCGCACCAGATTTTCAACTTCCGCAGGTTTCTCTTTCAGCGCATCAAGCGTCGTTTCCAACCGCGCCAGCGAGCCCTCAAGCGAAACGTAAAGATCGCCCAGCGGCGTTGGTTGCATGTCGCCGTCTTCATCGCGTCTGGCAAAGCTCCCGGGAATAATCGGATAACGCCCTTCGTCGCCGCGGCCATCGCGAAAGCCCATCCAGAAGTTGTCGGCAAAGCGCATCACGCGCGCGGAAGTCTTGGTAATCTCGCGATCAGCTTCCGCTTCTTCATAAGGGACATTGCCAACATCGCGAATGAGATCGTCGATTTGATAGTTTGAAACTTGCGAACCGAAGTATTCCGAGGCTACATCCTCGATCAGGTGGGCTTCGTCCAGGATCACTGCAGAATAATCGGGCAGCACGCTGCCGTACATGCTGTTGCGGAGGGCCAGGTCGGCAAAGAATAGGTGGTGATTGACAACAACTATGTCGGCATCCTGCGCGCGCTCGCGCATGCGCGTGATGAAGCAGGGATTAAAGTCGACGCACTTCTGGCCCAGACAGGTTTCCGAGCGCGCATCGATGTGACGCCAGAATGAAAGCGACTCAGGCAGGTTTGATAACTCAGCGCGATCGCCCGTTTCAGAAGACTTGGACCAATGAGTTACTTCATCGAAGTAGTCGACTTCGTCGAGTCCATCAAGTACAGGCGAGCCTTCGGCACGTCCCAGGCGATGCAGGCAGACGTAGTTGTTCCTGCCTTTCATGTAAGCGGCGTCGAAACTCTTCGGCAGCACGCGCTGAAGAAAAGGAATGTCCTTTTCCATTAGCTGTTCCTGAAGATTCTTGGTGCCGGTGGAAATGATGACCCGACCGCGACCGCCAAGCGCCGCAGCAATCGCAGGCACAAGATAAGCGAGCGTCTTGCCGGTGCCAGTTCCCGCTTCAACGATCAGATGGCGACGCTCTTCAAACGCGCGCATCACCGCCCGCGCCATATCAATCTGGCCGGGACGATGTTCATAATCAGGAAGAGCCTGGGCGATTAGGCCGTCAGGGCCGAAGATTTCATTCATGTTTCTTGATAACTATCCTCTAACTATTTAACCCGTACCTTCATTACGACGACGTGTGAACCTCCGCTATAGTAGGGCGTTGTGACAGATAAGAATTTTCACCCGCACACGCGACTGAGCTTAATTCAAAAGATGAAATCAGAACAGCTCAGGATTTGATAAACAATCTGGTCAAGAAAGTCAGCATGTCTCGTTTGATATATAAGCAGTACTGGCTTCAGGTCGTTGCCATCGGTTTATTAGGTTCCTTTGCGTTATACCTGTATGGCGTTCCTTATGGAGTAGATTTGCCTCAACACTATCGGATGGCTTTGGGCTTCTTTGAGTCAATTAAGGGCGGCGATTTCTACCCGTCGTGGCTTTCCTCCACTAACGGCGGTTATGGCGATCCGAGCGTTAGATTCTACCCTCCGGCGCTCTATTACATATTGTCCTTCTTTCGCTTGATAACTGGGAATTGGTACGTTGCCAGTTTGTTGACTTTATCACTGCTGACGGTGATCGGCGGCACGGGCATGTATCTATGGGCGAGCGCATTGACCGATCAGCGTTATGCAGTTCTGGCAGCGTTGGTCTATATGTTGTCGCCTTACCATGCGAACGAGATGTACCAGGCAGGTTTATATGCTCAATACACCTGCGCCAGTGTGCTGCCGTTTGTTTTTGCTTTCACCGAACGAATCATTGCCAATGGTCGTTGGCGCGATGCGGGCGGACTTGGCCTCAGTTACGGAATCGTTGTTCTCTCTAATCTTCCCTTGGCAGTGCTCGGTTCGGTTGCAGTCAGTGTCTACGCCCTCGTCAGACTCGCACAATCATTTAGCAGGCGCTCGCTTTATCAACTTATTGCGGGCGCTCTAAGCGGCCTCGCTTTTAGTTCTTGTTACCTAATGCCAATGTTAATTGAGTTGAAATGGAAGAGTCCGAGCGGAGTCGGACTGGCCAAATGGTTCGATTACAAGAACAACTTTATTTTTCAGCCTTCGCCTAACGAAATGGGAGATTATTGGATACCAATTATTACGACTATTACCTTGCTGATGGCGGTGCCGGCGGTCGTTCTCCTGGTAAAGCGTAAGCGTCAAGCTCTCGCTCCTGCTCTGGTCGCTCTACTGACCTTTTTGATGGCTACGTCTCTTAGTAAGCCAATCTGGGACGCGGTACCGGCACTACAGGAGACTCAATTCCCCTGGCGTATGCTGACCATCACCTCAGCCTGCCTCTCGATACTTGTTGCTATCAGCTTTCCTGAGCTAGTTCGAATGTGGTCCACTCGTTTGCGCCCGTTGTCTTTAACGCTGATTGGAATCACAGTAATAGCTCTCAGTTTTACTATCCTGCAAATAATCAGACCAGCAATATTTCGGAACCACGCCGCTTTTGATCAAATGGTCACTTCCCTTCAAGGGTCTGAAAGTAATGAAGGCCTTCTTCCTGTTTGGGTCTCAGGCAAGCCCCGGCCAATGGAACAACCAGTCGAGGCTCCGGGTCGCGAGTTCCAGGTCACCGAATGGTCGGTGAAGCATAGAGAATTCAAATTAGGCGCAGGAGCCCTAACCGAAGCACGTCTGAGAACATTCTACTATCCGTATTGGAAAGCGACGGCCGAGGGAAAGCAGTTAGCAACCAGGCCAGCGAATGATGGCGCTCTACTCATCAGTGTTCCTCCAACAGCGACCATCGTTAACGTCAAGTTTGTCGAGCCAACCAGCACTTATATCGCGGGAGCGTTGAGTGTTCTCGGTTTATTGGCAATCGCGCTTTCATTCGCTGCCGGGTCTCGCAAACAATAAAAAACCGCTGTTTGATGAACAGATGCCTCTGGCACGACTGGCCGCTTGCGCAGCGGTGAAGCGTTGAGATCTCGGGTCGCAATGTCAGTCAGCACTAATCACCCGGGACTTGCGCTTTGCCAGTCGCTTCGAATAAAGCGGAAAGCGCGCGCTGAGTTCAGTCACACTTTGACGGACTTTAGTTCGTACTTCTTCTGATTCGGGCGCATGAATGACTTCTGCGATCAATCGTCCTATCTCCTGCATCTCCGGCTCCTTCATGCCGCGCGTAGTTACAGCCGGGGTTCCAATGCGCAGGCCAGACGCTACGAACGGCTTGTTTTGATCGAAAGGAATCGTGTTCTTGTTAACCGTTATGTTCGCGGCTTCGAGGGCCTTCTCCGCATCCTTGCCCGTACTTCCCTTCCCATCCATCCAAACGTCAACCAGCATAAGATGATTGTCAGTGCCGCCGGAAACCAAACGCAGACCATGCGACTGCAGTTCATTAGCCAGCGCTTTTGCATTGGCCAGAATCTGCCGCTGATACTCTTTAAAATCGTCGCGCAGCGCCTCGCCAAACGCGACCGCCTTGGCCGCGATGATGTGCACCAATGGGCCACCCTGCACGCCGGGAAACAACTTTCGATCAATCTCCTTCGCGTGCTCTTCTTTGCAAAGTATTAATCCGCCGCGCGGCCCACGAAGAGTTTTATGCGTAGTGCTCGTCACGTAATCAGCATGCGGCACTGGCGACGGATGAAGATCAGCGGCAATCGGCCCGGCTATGTGCGCAATGTCAGCGAACATGCGCGCGCCCACACTCTTTGCGATCTCGCCGATGCGTTTGAAATCGATGATCCGCGGATAGGCTGAAGCGCCACAGACGAGCAGCTTTGGTTTGTGCTCTTCTGCGATGCGTTGCAGCTCGTCGTAATCAATCTGTTCGGTTTCGCGTGACACGCCATAGTCAGCAACTTTGTAACTGATGCCGGAAAAATTCATCGGGTGACCATGCGTCAGGTGGCCGCCGTGGGACAAGTTCATTCCCAGAATCTGATCGCCATACTGAATCGCCGCGAGATAAACGGACATGTTTGCTTGCGCACCGCTGTGTGGCTGCACATTCGCGTGGTCCGCGCCGAATAGTTGCTTGGCGCGATCGATTGCGGCCTGCTCGACAACGTCGGTCCACTCACAACCACCGTAGTATCTTTTCTTCGGATAACCTTCAGCATACTTGTTAGTAAACACAGAGCCCGCTGCTTCAAGCACGGCTTCACTAACAAAGTTTTCCGAAGCAATCAGCTCCAGTCCATTCGCCTGCCTCGCGACTTCATTGTCGATCGCTTCAGAAATTAATGGATCAACTTCCGCGAGTGGTGCGTTCCTTAAATCTGTCATTTAATCTGGTCCTTTGAACTTTGAACTCTGGTCTTTGGTCTTTGGCCTTTGGTCTTTGGAATCTGAAATTGGAATTTGATTTTTGATAATGCCTACTGCCTACTGCTTCCCGCCTTCTATCTTTGCCACGCGTTCAGCGTGGCGGCCACCTTCAAAATTGGAACTAAACCAGGCACGGACGATTGCTGGAATCTGTTCTAGCGGCGTGGTGCGCGCGCCGATCGCCAGCACATTCGCATCGTTATGTTGCCGCGCAAGCCGCGCTGTTTCTTCCGACCATGCAACTGCGGCGCGAACGCCCGGTACTTTGTTCGCAGTGATTGCCATTCCCGTCCCCGACCCACAAACAAGCAGTCCCTGATCGACGCGTCCTCCGGCAACTTCTTCTGCAACCTTGCGCGCGTAATCTGGATAATCAACCGAAGCTTCCGAGACTGTTCCCAGGTCTTCAAACTGCAAACCCAAATCAGTCAGCAAAGGCTTCAAACGTTCCTTCTCGGCAAAACCGGCATGGTCGCTGGCAAGTGCAATTTTCATTTGTGAATCCCCGGTGAATTAATACTACGGCAGGCATCGATGGTACAGCAGGCCACGAGCGCTCGCAACGTGATGTTCGATAAGCTTCAGCATGTCGTTGGTCGCCGACAAACTTAAAGTCTGTCGGACGGCAGGAATGCCTGTCCTACGTTGCGTTAAGCTTTTTGCTAAGCGAGAATGATTGGCCGTAGTCATCTCAGGAAAGTTTCACTTAAAAACTGAATGCGCTGGTCACAATATTTCATTCCCACACTTCGCGAAGACCCGGCAGACGCCGAGGTCGTTTCCCATAGACTTTTGCTGCGTGCTGGTCTGATTCGCCAACTCGGCGCCGGCATCTATTCCTACATGCCAATGGCCCAACGCATTGCGCTGAAGATCATGGCCGTCCTGCGCGAAGAAATGAACCGCATCGGCGGCCAGGAGTTTTATCTGGCGGCGTTGCATCCGGCCGAAGTGTGGAAAGAATCGGGTCGTTGGGACGCCATCGGCGACGACATGTTTCGCCTGAAAGATCGCAAAGGCGCAGATATGTGCCTGGGCATGACGCACGAAGAAATCTTTACCACCATCGCGCGCAACGAGCTTCGCTCTTACAAACAACTGCCGCAGGTTTGGTATCAGATTCAGGTGAAGTTTCGCGATGAGCCGCGGCCAAAGTCGGGCTTAATGCGACTGCGCACGTTCATCATGAAGGATGCGTATTCGTTTGATCTTGATAAGGCGGGTCTGGACAAATCGTTTGCAGACCAGCGGGAGGCTTACAAGCGAATCTTCACGCGCTGCGGCATTGAGTATTCGATTGTCGAGGCCTCTTCCGGTTCGATGGGCGGTTCTGAGTCCAATGAATTTGTCGCCAAAACCGACGCCGGCGAAGACTTGATCGCAAGCTGCGCAAACTGTGGTTACGCGGCCAATCTCGAGAAGGCCACTTCGCGCCTGGCGCTTGTTAAAGATCTGGTTGGCCCGGAAGCGCCGGAAGAATTTCCCACGCCGGGAGTGCGCACTATTGAGGACCTAACGACATTTCCTGGCGGCGCGCCGGCGAACAACCAGATCAAGACGCTGGTCTATGTTTATGGTTACAACGCGTCTGCCGATGCGAAATTCAAGTGGGCGCTGTTGCTCTTGCGCGGCGACCATCAATTACACGACATAAAACTTGCCGACACGCTGGGCGCCAGTTTCATTCGTGCCGCGCAGCCAGATGAGATCGCGGAACTGCTTGGGGCGAGTCCTGGCAGTTTGGGAGGCGTGGGCGCCAAACGTCATATTTTACAGAACGGTAACGAAGTCCGCGTGATCGCCGATCTCGCACTCAAGGGTCGCCGTGACATGACAACTGGCGCAAACAAAGATGACCATCACCTTCGCGGCGTCGACGTGGAACGAGACATTCAGATCGATCAGTGGGCCAACCTGCGATCAGTTAACTCCGGTGAAGCTTGTCCGCGTTGCGATGTCGGTGTGCTTGATGTTTACAAAGCCATGGAGATTGGTCACATCTTCAAGCTCGGCACCAAGTATTCAGAATCGATGGGCGCTACAGTTTTGACTGAAGCAGGAAAGCCGGTGCCGATTGTAATGGGCAGTTATGGCATCGGCGTTGAGCGCATCATCACCGCCGCCATAGAACAGAATCACGACACCGATGGCATCATTTGGCCCAAGATGATGGCGCCGTTCGACGTGGTCGTGACAGTAACCAACATGAAGGACGAGAAGCTGCGAGAGACGGGAGAAAAACTCTATAAAGAGTTGACGCGCGCCGGGCTGGACACTTTATTGGATGATCGTGATGAGCGCGCGGGCGTGAAATTTAAGGATGCCGATCTGATCGGCATTCCTTACCGCATCACCATCGGTAAGAAAGTTGCGGATGGTTTGGTCGAACTTTTTGATCGCCGCGCAAAGTCGAGCAATGATGTGAAACTCGCCGACGTGGTTTCGCAGGTTCAGAAATTGGCACTTGCGGGGTTATGAATGCTCCGTGCGTCCTCTGTGTTTTCTGTGTCTCTGTGGTGAATGGTTTCGTTAGCATCTAACCACCGAGACACAGAGCACACTGAGGACGCACAGAGAAAAGTTGATATATTCAATAAATGAAATCCCTCTGGCTTTTATTTTTTATCCTCACAATGGTGGTCCCAAAGACTTCCGCGCAGGATCTTCTTCCGGATTTAGTTCGTCGTATCAAACCCTCAGCCGTGGCGATCGAAACGTTTGATGCTCGTGGCGAACAGCTTTCGCGCGGCAGCGGCTTTTTCATCGACTCGGACCGCGTGGTCACCAACCGACACGTCATCGAAAACGCCTACCGCGCCGAGGTTCATTCCTTTAACGGGTATGTATATCCGGTTAAAGGCGTGGTGGCCGTTGATGCTGAAGGCGACCTCGCCGTGCTGCGGATCGAAGCGCCTGCCGGCCAGGTGCGATCACTGTCGCTTGATCGCACCTCGCCTCAGGAAGGCGAAAGTGTCGTTGTCATCGGCAATCCGTTCGGACTTGAAGGCAGCGTAACGAATGGGATTGTTTCAGCCGTGCGCGACATTCCCACTTTCGGAAGAATCATTCAGATCACGGCACCCATCTCGCCGGGGTCGAGCGGCAGTCCTGTCGTAAACATGCACGGCCAGGTGATTGGCGTGGCCACG
>DATNOG010000098.1:0-5288 GCA_035601415.1 Pyrinomonadaceae bacterium
GAGATGGGTGACGCGGCGGTTGCAGCCTGCAAGCAGCTTGGTTACGCGAGTGCCGGCACCGTGGAATTCCTGCTCGATCGCGACAACAAGTTCTATTTCATGGAAATGAACACGCGAATTCAGGTTGAGCATCCGGTCACGGAAATGGTAACGCTTGCCGACATCGTGCGCAATCAAATCAGAATTGCGGAAGGCGAACGGTTGGGATATACGCAGGACGACCTGATGATTGTGGGTCATGCGATCGAATGTCGCATCAACGCCGAAAACCCGGAAACCTTTGCGCCGTCACCCGGAGTCATTACGGCTTTCAATCTTCCGGGTGGACCGGGCGTTCGCGTCGATACCTACGTCTACTCGGGCTATCGCGTCCCGCCGTTTTACGATTCAATGATCGCCAAGGTGATCACGCATGCGCGCACTCGCGATCTGGCGATCGCACGCATGAAGCGGGCCCTGGAAGCAATGGTTATCGAAGGGATCAAAACAACCATTCCGTTACATTTGAAAATCATGGATGATCCCAAGTTCAGAGCTGGGGAAATTTCAACGAGTTTCATGGAATACTTTCTGGCGCAAAACGGCAGCAAAGCAGCCAAAAATAAAGGTGGAGCGGCGGAGTGACAATTAAGTGCGGCGGCGTTTGCCGTTTGCCGTCCAGATGCCTATAATAATCGACTTTTCTATGGCGAATTTTCTCGTCTGAGAGGATAGACAAATGTCATACGCGGTTATCAAAACAGGTGGCAAACAGTTTGTGGTGACAAAGGGCCGCACGGTGCGTGTGCCTTCGATCGACGCTGAAGTCGGCAAATCGGTCGAACTGGATGCAATGTTGTCGGCGAGCGATGGCGATAAGAATAAGCCTATAGTCGGAGCCGCAAAAGTTTCGGCGACCGTCAGGGATCATGGACGCGATACAAAGATTGTCGTTTTCAAGAAGAAACGTCGCAAGCAATACAAGCGCAAGCAAGGTCACCGGCAGGGTTACACCACGATTACGATTGATTCGATAGAGCAGTGAAAAGTGAAGAGTGAAGAGTGAAAAGTGAAGGCACCGAATTTTGGTGTTTTACTTTTTACCTTTCACTTTTCACTCTTAACCGGGAGTTGAGCAATGGCACACAAAAAGGGAGTTGGATCATCTCGCAACGGCCGCGACTCTAATTCGCAGCGACTGGGACTTAAGAAGTTTGGTGGCGAGGCGGTGCTCGGCGGCAACATTCTCGCCCGGCAGCGCGGCACCAAGTGGAAGCCCGGCAAGAATGTCGGACGCGGCAAGGACGATACTTTGTTCGCGCTGGTTGATGGTGTGGTGAAGTTTGAAGACAAGGGGCGCACCGGCAAGTTTATCAGCGTCTACCCGTTGGCACAGGCTTCTTCTGCCTAGAACTTGGAATGAGTCGAGCTGTCCCGCGACGCCTGAGCCAAGTCGAAAAGAACTTAGGCCGGCGTCGCTTTCGCTTTAGATGTTTATTGATCGCGCGAAGATTCGAGTAAGAGGCGGCGGAGGTGGCAATGGTGTCACAGCTTTTCGGCGGGAGAAATTTGTGCCGCGCGGTGGTCCATCAGGTGGTGATGGCGGACGCGGTGGCGATGTTTGGATAGTCGCTGATGCTTCTCTCAACACTCTGCTGCATCTTCGTTATAACCCGGAACATATCGCTCCCCGGGGCAGGCATGGCGAAGGCTCAAACTGTTCAGGCCGCGAGGGAGAAGATCTAACGGTTCGAGTGCCAGTTGGCACGCAGATCTTTGACAGCGAAACAGGCGAATTCTTGCAGGACCTGGCGATGGACCAATCACGATGGCTGGCTGCGCGCGGTGGTCGCGGCGGATTTGGGAATTCCCATTTTGCCACTTCCACGAATCGCGCACCTCGTTATCATCAGAGTGGCAGCGAAGGTGAAGAGCGCGAGCTGCAGCTCGAGCTGAAACTATTGGCGGATGTTGGCCTGGTCGGATTTCCCAACGCGGGAAAGTCGACCTTGATTTCAACTATCTCTGCCGCGCGTCCGAAGATTGCTGATTATCCGTTCACTACGCTCGAGCCGAATTTAGGCGTAGTTGATTTAGGCGACTATCGCACTTTCGTCGTTGCCGACATTCCCGGACTGATCGAAGGCGCGCACAGCGGCGCCGGCCTCGGCGATCGTTTTCTCCGTCACGTTGAGCGCACCAAGCTGCTGCTGCACCTGGTGGATGTTTCCTCGGCTTCCGGACGCGAAACGGTTAGCGAGTACCTGACTGTTAATCATGAGTTGCGTGCCTACAATCCCGCACTGGCAGAGCGGCCGCAGATTGTACTGGCCACGAAAATCGATGCGCTCGAAGATCCCGAGCGGCTCGAAACCTTGAGGAAACAGGCGGAAGCAGACGGTCGAATGTTTTTTGCCATTTCAGCAGTGGCTAACAAAGGAATACGCGAACTGATCTTTGCGGTGGCTGCGAAACTCGATGAGATAAACGAGGCGCAAAAGAACGCCGAAACGATTGAATTAAGTCTGTAGGACAGACATTCCTGCCTGTCCCTGTTAAGAAAGGGACAGACAGGAATGTCTGTCCTACTTAAAAGAAAGGGACAGACAGGAATGTCTGTCCTACTTTAAAGAAAGGGACAGACAGGAATGTCTGTCCTACTAAGAAAGACGGACAGACAGGAATGTCTGTCCTACGACGATGGACCAGCGAAAGCGGATTGCGATTTACGGTGGCACGTTTGATCCGGTCCATTCGGGACATCTGGAAGTCGGCAGAAGGGTTTCCGAGTTCTTTGCAATCGATGAGTTTTTATTTATGCCGGCCCGTCTTGCGCCACATAAAGTCGGCCAGGAAGCAGCGTCTGCTTTTGATCGTTATGCAATGCTGGCACTGGCGACGCAGGATGAACCGCACTTGTCTGTTTCGCGATTTGAGCTCGACGGGCCGGGCCGGCAGTACACGGTGGACACACTCGTTCACTTTCGTTCGAGCTGCGGCGAGTTTGTCGATTTGTTCTTTGTGATGGGCGCCGACTCATGGGCTGAGATAACCACGTGGCGTGAATGGCCGCGGCTCATGACCCTGGCGAACCTTGTTGTAGTCACGCGACCGGGACACGAGATCGCGGTTGAAGGTTTTGCGGCGCCAGCGGATCAGATCACTGATTTGCGTGGCCGCAACATCCCGGCAATCGTCGAACCGGGAGCTGCGAAGATATTTGTTACTGACGCCGTTATGATCGATGTTTCTGCGACTGCGGTTAGACGGGCGGCGCGTGAAGAGGCTGGAGAAAAACTAGAACAGCTGGTGCCCCCACCAGTCGCTGATTACATAAGAAAGTACGGGCTATATAGAAATACGAATGAAGCATAATTCAACTGCCAGGGAGCAATCGCTGAATCCAACACCAATTGCGCGCACCGAAGTGGCGAGCACAAACAAAGAGTCGGCTGCTTCAGAACTCGATGAACGAATGATGATGGCGCTACATGCAGCCTCCGAAAAAAAAGCAATCGACACCGTGGTGCTCGACCTGCGAGAAATCGCCAGCTTTACTGATTATTTCGTCATTACCAGCGGCACTAACGAACGACAGGTCCAGGCTATTTCGGATGAAGTCTTTGAAACGCTGAAGAAGGCCGGCACGCCGCCGGCGCGGGTCGAAGGCTACAAAACCGCGGAGTGGATCTTGCTCGACTTTGGCGATTTCGTTTTTCACGTGTTTGATGAGAAGGCACGGAAGTTTTACGACCTTGAGCGATTGTGGCGCGAATCGAAGCGCGTCGAGTTGCCTGGAGAATTAACAGGCGACATAGGCAGTCCGGCAAGCAGTTCTTTGAGAAGCGAATCGTGATCGAGATTGTTGCCCGTTCCGGACCGATGCGCGAGGCGATTCGTCTCGCTGATCGAGTTGCAGCTACGGATGCGAACGTGCTGATTACCGGCGAGTCGGGCGCGGGCAAGGATGCGCTGGCGTTTTATATCCACTCGAAGTCGGCGCGCGCGTCGCAATCGTTTGTGAAGATCGATTGTGCGACGCTGCCCAGTGGCTTGCTCGAAGCTGAGCTCTTTGGTTACGAGCGAGGCGCTTTCACCGGCGCCAACGAAGCAAAACCGGGACGCCTCGAAGCGGCGCATCGCGGGACATTGGTGCTTGATGAGATTGCTTATCTTTCGACTGATTCCCAGGCAAAGCTGTTGCGCGTGATCGAAACGAAAGAGTTCGAGCGGCTGGGCGGTAGAAAGAAAATCACTGTTGACGCGCGGCTGATTGCGCTGACCAATGTTGACCTGAGCGACGCAGTCAATCGTCAAAGCTTTCGCGAGGACCTGTACTACCGGCTGAACGTTATGCAGATTGCAGTGCCGCCGCTGCGGGAACGTTCGGAAGACTTGTCAGACTTGGCCCGCGCGTTTGTGAAGACCTACGCCGCCAAGCACGGACGCGCAGCGAACGAAATTTCCAAAGGCGCGCTTCATTTGTTGGCCGAATATGAGTTTCCGGGAAACGTCAGGGAGCTTGCGAACACAATAGAACGCGCGTTGATTGTTTCATCGAGCAAGCAGCTTGAGGTCGCGGACCTGCCCGAGTCCATTCGCGCGGCAGTGAGTGTGGAGCGAAGACGAAAGCAGCCGCAAACACTCGCTGAAGTTGAAGCTGACTACGTGCAGGAAATACTTACGGCGACAAAGGGAAATAAAACGGAAGCCGCGCGGATTTTGGGTATCAGCCGGAAGAACCTGTACGAAAAGCTGGCCCGGCTGAATAGAAAGGATGAGGGATGAAGGCTGAGGGATGAAGAAGGAATTGTTCGAGGCGTTTTCAGCCTTCATCCTTCCGCCTTCATCTTTTGGTTATGCGACTGCGTGTCGTTTGGACTGGCAAAACGCGAGAAGCTCATTTGCGGGCGCTCATTGAAGAGTATCTGCAGCGGCTGTCTCACTTTGCCAAATGCGAAGTTTCAGAGTTTCGTGAAACGGCCGGCGCGCAGAGAAAAGTGGGCATCGATAAGGATTCGCAGCGCATCTCAGACGGGCTGCGCGCTGGCGCGATAAACGTACTGCTCGATCCGGAAGGCGACGAATGGACGTCCGCGCAACTCGCAAAGCAGATCGAACAGTGGCAGAACAGCGGCACGAAGGAATTGACTTTTATCGTGGGTGGGCCAAATGGAGTTTCTGTGGAGCTCGCAGCAAGAGCAAGCAAGCGTTGGAGCCTTTCGCGATTGACGTTGACGCATGAAATGGCGCGCGTTGTGCTACTTGAACAGTTGTATCGGGCGTACACGATTATTCACGGACTGCCT
>DATNOG010000099.1:0-12016 GCA_035601415.1 Pyrinomonadaceae bacterium
GTTCACGTATGAAGACTCTCATAAATCTGCCTCCCGGATATTGGCCGCTCGAAAAGAGCCAGCCGATCATCGACAAGACGCAGACCATTCGGCTCGCGCCCGATTTGTCGCAGTTGACTGGGGCTGAGCGCAAAACAATTGGGAAGCTGCTGGAAGTTGGGAAAATCTTTCAGTCGCTTTACGAAAAGCAGCGGCACCCTGAAGCGCTCTCGTCTTATCGCGATCTGATTCAGCTTGATAAGCGAATGGGTTCGCCGGCATTCACGCAAAATCTGCTCACCCTTTATCGACTAAACCAGGGACCGATCGCGACGACGCTCGAAAACAAGCGCGAACCGTTTCTGCCGGTCGCCGGCGTGGAGCCGGGAAAGAACGTCTATCCGTGGGCTGTGAAAAAAGAGGCGATCGACCTTGATCTCGCCGCGCATCCGGAGCAGCGCGATAAGATTCTGGATTTACGTAGCGTGGTGCGCTCAGCAACGCAGCACAACTTGTCTGAAGATCTCCTAAAGC
The DNA here is from genome assembly GCA_035601415.1 of Pyrinomonadaceae bacterium. GTDB lineage: Bacteria > Acidobacteriota > Blastocatellia > Pyrinomonadales > Pyrinomonadaceae > PSRF01. Next base: position 514 of record DATNOG010000099.1, read on the forward strand.
TCAATAAATATCCGGTGCTGGCGACCCTGCATCCCGGCCTGCAGCGCGATTTGAGTGAGCTGGTCGGAGCAAAACTGCGATCGGGGGCGCGCATGTCGGTGCCGCGCTCGACGGAGAAGTTCTACGCCGCCCCTTATTCGCTTGTTTATGCGGACGAGTTGATGAAGGCCTATGGATTGCTGAACGAGGCTGCGGATTTAGTTGCGAAGGACGATGAAGAATTCGCAAGGTATCTGCGCAATCGCGCGCGCGACTTGTTGTTTGATGATTACGAATCAGGCGACGCAGCCTGGATCACAGGTCATTTCAAAAACTTGAATGCGCTGATCGGTTCATATGAAACGTATGATGACGAACTCTACGGAGTGAAGACGTTTCTTGCTTTTAGTTTATTGAGCACGCGTCAGCAGGAAACCACTGCGCTGCGCCAGGCGCTGCGCGGTTTGCAGCCGCTGGAGGATTCGCTGCCTTACGACCACCACAAGCGGGTTCGCGAAGACATTCCGGTCGGCGTGTACGATGTGGTGGCGGATTTTGGGCAGGCGCGCGGCGGCAATACCGCCACGATTCTGCCAAACGAGAGTTATCTGGCGCGACGTTACGGCCGCACCATTTTGCTCCGTGCCAACATCATGCGCGACCAGAGTATCTTTGAGAGCACGGCAAAAACTCTGGCAGTTGCAGTCGGCCCGGAACAGGCGAAAGACTTAACTAACGAAGGCAATTTCTACCGAACGCTATGGCATGAAGTTGGCCACTATCTCGGCGTCGATCGGACAAAAGACAATCGCGAACTTGATGATGTGTTGCAGGATGACGCGAGCCTGCTGGAAGAAATGAAAGCGGATTTGGTTTCCCTGTTCGTTGCGGAGACGTTGCACAAGCAGGGTTATTACAGCGACGCCCAACTGAAGAGCGTTTATGCCGGCGGCATCCTGCGCGTCTTGCAGAATAACAAACCGCGGCGCGACCAGCCCTACAACACAATGCAGCTCATGCAGTGGAATTTCTTTTTGGAAGATGGATTGCTGACATTCGATCAATCAAGTCATACGATGCGTATTCACTACGACAAGTATCACAGCGTGGTCAGCAAGCTGCTAGCTAAAGTCTTAGAAGTGCAGTATGCGGGCGACAAAGCTGCCGCGGATCGCTTCATCGATCAGTACGCAACCTGGGACGAGAATTTGCATGGCGCGGTCGCGAAGAACATTCGCGATGCGCAGCGGTATCGTTTCCGTCTCTTCAAGTATGCGGCGCTGGGGGAATAGGTCGGAATTATCAGCCGCGGATTAACGCGGATATCACGAATCTGAAAAGCCAGTACTGTTGACTGCCGTTTCTTTTCAGATCCGCGTTTTATCCGCGTTAATCCGCGGCTGAATTTTATTTGCTGAAGGCATCGGCGCCGAGGAAATTCTCGCGGACGTAAGTGACGGTGTCATGCAAGGTTTCACCGGGATCGCGCGGGCGAAAACCTAGCTCACGCGAAGCTTTGGCGCAGTTGAGATACCAGAAGTACTGGGCCATTTCGATCGCACCCGGCTCGACCGGTGAGGTCATGTCCCATTGCTTAAAAAAAGAATCGATCAACTGCGAACCGGTAATAGCGAGCCGCGAGGGCAAAGCGATCTTGGGCGCCGCAATCTTTGTCAGTCTTTCCAGGCGGCCGAAGAATTTGGAAAATGTCCAGTTGGCCGCGCCCAGCAAGTAGCGTTCGCCGTGACGTCCTCTCTTCATGCCGGCGCGAAATGTTTTAGCCGCATCGCGCACATCAACAAAACTCAAACCGCCGGTCGGCACTGCGCCAATCTTCCGCGCCATAAAATCGAGCACCATCTTCGTTGAACTTAGGCGTTCATCTTCAGGACCAAGCAACAGGCTGGGATTCATAATCACGACACGCAGCCCTTTGCCGTTGAATCGTTCCAGCGCGGCCATCTCCTGATACGCCTTGCTGGCGTAATACGGCCAGCGAGCAATGATGTCGAGCGGGGTCGGGTACGACTCATCGGGCAGCAGGTCGCCGTCTTCGGTGACGGCGATCGTGCCGCTAGTCGAGGCGAGCACGATGGTTTTCACGTCCGCCACTTTCGCTGCATCGCACAGCAAGCGTGTTCCTTCAACATGGACCTTATACATTTCGCGCGCGTCTTCGCGTTCGCGCGAAACCTTGCCAGCAAGATGGTAAATCTGCGTGATGCCTGCGACCACTTGCTTGACGTCCTTTTCGTTGGTGATTGAGCCGGCGAAGGTTTCCACGCCCAGGCCAACCAGCCAATCGGGAATGGAGGTAGCCATAACGCGAATGTCTTTTTCGCCGTCAGCGACCAACTGTCTGACGAGATGGGAGCCGAGGAACCCTGTGCCGCCAGTCACTAAGGTGGTCGCGCGCGGACGTTTTTCAATCGCAGCGCGTCGCTTGGTGCCGGGCTTTGCGGGCGTGATGCGCGCAGTGCGTTTGGTGGAGCTATTCTTTGTTATGGCCATAAAAGAGAGCTAGATGCCCCCAAGCTGGTAACCAACGTTCGCCAATGAATCAAAGCTCAACCTCGCAAATTCATCAGCCAGAGACTTCATCGATCGCCTCGCGCCCATCGACCTGTATTCGCCTTTCAGCTTTCCAGCGTGCGCGCAATTCTTTAGCATCAAAAGCCCCGCGCTTTCGATCGCGCAAATTCTCAACTTCGTGTTTGACTCGCGCGGCGATCAGACGGTAAGCCTCTGCCCGCGGCATCCCCTTGGTCATCTCTTCAAGCTCCTCGATCGGTAGATAGCGACCGATGCGCGCGCCGATTGTCCGGCCCTTGAGAATGCTGGAGCCTTTCGGCATCGCATCGTGTGTGCCTTCCAGATAAATCGGGACAATGCCCACGCCCGCATGCAGCGCCAGGTAGCCAATCACCGGTTTGAACTCGGCCATCTCGCCGGTCAACGAACGCGTGCCTTCCGGAAAAATCAGCGCGTTATAACCGCGATCCAAAAAAGAACTGGCGTGACGCAGCGATTGTCTCAGCGATCCGGTGCGCTCCATCGGCACCAGATTCGTAAAGTTTTCCATCACCGCGCGCTTGTATTTGTTATCGAAGAAATAGTCGGCCGCTGCCAGCGCCACCATGTCCTTGCCCGCCTCGCCCAGCGCCATCTTGGTCAGGCCCATGTCCAGGTGCGAAGAGTGATTGGCGGCGACGATGAAATTTGTGTGCGCCGGGATATTCGAGCGCCCTTCGTAATGCGTATCGAGAAAACGGTCATAGAACAACCACTGCAAAGTGTCGGCCGCTTTGTTGCCCGCCACCCGTACAAAAGACGGAACACTGATCTCATCGCCATCATCGCGGCCCGCTGCCGCCGCTTTCGCCGTTTCCCGAACGTCCCGCGCGCCCGGCCGTTTGCTGACCACGCCGGCGAGCTCGCGCAGGTCCTGCACTTCATTCAGGCGTTCCGGCGCTGTAATAGAACCGCCGGCGTTTTCCACAGCCGCCGCGAGTTCGACAAACATCAAACTGTCAAAGCCGAGGTCGGCGAGCCGGGAATTCATCGAAATTTCATCACGCGAACGATTGCTGACGTTGGCGACAATGCCAATCAGCCACTTGCTTTCGGAATCCGTGGCGCGCTCAGCGACCTCAGACACGCCGGACTTTTCTGTTTCCTCGAGCGCTTGAAGAATAGTCACCACTTCTGCACGCTTCACTTTGCGCGTCGCCGTTCGCGGCAATTCAATGTCGGTGAAGTGCAAAACCTTCACGCGCTTGTAATAGGGAAGAGAAGCGGAAACTTCGCGGAAGTGTTCTTCGACTTTGCGGCGCAGCTCAGAGCGAGAGAGCGTAATATCATATTCGTCATCTGCGACCACCAGGCAAGCGACCTTCTCGCCGATGCCATCAGCCAAACCGACAATGCTCAACTCTTTTATGTACGGAGAGGTATCGTAGATTTCTTCAAGCTCGTCCGGGTAGACATTCTTGCCGTTCGTGTCAACGATAATTTCCTTGGAACGCCCCACCAGAAAAAGATTGCCATCATCGTCAAGCCGACCGAGATCCCCCGTGTAGAGCCAGCGCTCGACGAGTGTGCTGCGCGTTGCGTCTTCATCGGCGTAGTAGCCAAGCATGACATTTGGACCGCGCGCAATCACTTCGCCAACGCCGTTCGCATCGGGATCGGCGATTTTAACTTCCACGCCGGGTAGCGGTCGGCCTACGCTGCCAGTCAACATGCGATTCTCCGGTCGCGTCACTGTCAACACCGGCGACGCTTCCGTCAGGCCATAGCCCTCAAGAATTGTGAAGCCGAGTCCCTGAAAATCCTTTTGCAACTTTTCGCTGAGTGCCGAGCCGCCACTGATGAAATAGCGAATGCGCCCGCCCAGGCCCTCGTGAATTGGATAAAAGAGGATTGGGCCAAGATTGAGCGACATCCTGTCTCTGAGCCACGCGTTCGCCTTGATCATCGTATCGGCGGTCTTTCCGATCCAGTCGCTGTTTTCGTATAGCCTGTTCTTGATGCGACGATGCAGCAATTCCCAAAGAGCAGGCACGCCCACCATGCCGGTCACGTGCCCGTTCTTTATGGCGCGGGCCAACGCTTCGCCCGTGAGTTCGGGCAAGTAGGTGATCTGTGCGCCGCGACTTAACGGCGTCAGAAATCCGGTGGAGAACTCGAATGTGTGGTGCAGCGGCAAGACCGAAAGAACACCGTCCTTGGTGCTCATATCAAACACCGACGACAGCATAGAGACCATGCTGGTCAGGTTGCGATGAGAAAGCATCACGCCCTTGGGCCGGCCGGTGGTCCCAGAAGTAAAGATCAGCGAAGCGACTGTTTGCGCGGTGACCTTCTGCGGCAACAAAGCAATGCGTTCGTCTTCAGTGGTTTCATCCGGCAGCGCAAATACCTGATCGAAAGTCCAGATAGAAACTTTGAGTCCTTCGTTGCGCAGCCGATCGCTTAGTTCGAAGTGTTCCTGGTTCAGCTTCTCGCTGATGATGATGCCCGCAGCCTCACCGGCGCGCGCGAAATTTATGATCTCGTCAATTGAGCTTTCCGCATCCACCGGAATGCAGCTCGCACCGGTTTTCAACACGCCGAAGTAGCTCATGCCCCATTCAGGTGCGTTGTGACTGATAAGCATCACCCGGTCGCCGGGCTTGATGCCTTCGCTTGCCAGAAAACCAGCCGCTCGCGTTGCCAGCTCGCCGAGGTCGGCGTAGGTGTACTGCTCTTTGCGCCCATCGCGTTCGATGCGCATCGCCACGCGCGTCGCATGTCGCTTGGTTGAAGTCTCGAAGAGCTCGATCAGATCGCGATAGGTGTAGATGCGCTTGGGTTGCACGCGCATGTCTTCTTCGAGCGTCGGGAAGACCCACTTCTTCAGACCGGGCAAATGAATGTTCAGCCAGTAGTCGTACCAGTCAAACTTTTCCGGGTACCAGCTCAACAGTCCTTGTTCATCTTCGCGAATCCGCGCAAACAACGCGCGTACGTTATCGGAACGAAAGATATATGCGTTCTCGATCGTGAAGGGGCGAAACATGTCAAACGCTTCCGCCGTCTCATGTGTTATCTCCCCAATACGATCGATACCTGACTTGACGCGATCGATGACTTCCACGGCGCGCCCACCGCCCCACTTTGGCCGCGCGCGGTCTAGTAATGACGAAGCTTTCTTTGCCGCCGAGTTGAACATCGGCACGGAAAGCTTTTCAAAACTCGAAGTGGAAACAGGACGCGGTTCCATGCGGGCTGCGATTTGATTGGCGAGTTTGAAGCCCGACTCTTTTTCCTGAAAATGTTTACGCTTGTAAAGACCGACCAGACCAATAATGCGGTCCATATTGTTGGGATTCGAATCGCCGGTGGCTGCCTGGTGCACGAGCGCCGGCTGCTCAATACAAGCCTGAGCAGTGACCGTTAGCATCACGGACGCCACCTGATCGACAGGCGTAATGTCGAGAATTAGTTTCTCGTTTGCCGGAATCTTTACCTGGCCTTTGAGGACAAGAAAAATAATCGGCGCTGTGGTGGTAAAGCCTTCGTTCCAGCCGGGAAAAGGATAAGCAAGTGCGGATTCAACAATACTGGGCCGCACAATGCTGCGAACAATTCCGGTTTCGGCAGCGACCAGTTGTTCGCCGAGCGCCTTGGTGTAAGTGTAAATGTTTGGCCAACCCCAGAATGCAGAACGCTCGACGCCTAATTCGGTGAGCCTCGTGCGCGTCCAGACCTTGCGCTCGCGCGCGACGGCCAATCCCAGCGCATCTGGATCGTCGACGTCGCGATTTTCTTCGTTAAGTCGTTTCCGCGCGAGTTCGCGAAAGCGCGCAATCATCATTGCGTCGCGCGCTTCTTCACGCACTCGTTCGGCGAGTTTGGCGCAGTCGCGAATCTCCTCTTCAACGGAAAACTCGACACCTTTAAGCTCGTCCTTGCGCGGAAAGAAGCCGACCACCGAATCGTTTTCCCATACTGGCCCGATCCGATTGCCGGCGACGAAGCAGGTAGACACGTGGATCAGTGCCGGGCGCTTCATGCGTTTGGCAAAGGCGATAACATTCTGTGTGCCCACCACGTTGGTGCGCAGCGCGCTCTCGAGCGTTGGATTGAAAGTGACGTTGCCGGCGCTGTTCAGAACAACATCAATATCATCGGCAATTTGCTGGGCCTGCTGCTCGCTGTAACCGAGATTCGTGTCGCCGATGTCGCCGCCTACGATTACGACCTTGTCGCGAATAAAGCCATCGAGCGCTCTGCCATAACGCTCGCGCAAAGGATCGAAAGGCGGCGCTGTGATTACGTTGTTCCAAAAGCGTGTTTCGGATTCCTCCTGCGAGCGAGCACGGACCGTCACGTAAACGCGGCCCACGTTTGGGAAGCGATGCAGCAACATGCTGAGCGTGACTTTCCCCAGAAAGCCGGTGCTGCCGATCAGGAAGATCTTTCGATCCCGGTAGATTTCAGTTGGTGATAGGCTCATAAGTCAGTAAATGGTAAATCGTAAATAGTAAATAGTTGTCTAAAGTAAAACAGATCGTGCCTTTAAACTGAGGCCAGGTAATGATCATAACTATTTACGATTTACCATTTACGATTTACTGTTTTTTCATTCCATATCGGCGATGCCGATGATCGGTTGATGCAGCATCGTAATCTCCGCTGAGTTGCCCATGAAGCTGCGAGCCATCGCGATCGCTTCGGTCAAGTTGTCAGCGCGGTCCCAACCCAACATCGCCGGCACATGAGCATTCTCGGCGCCGGCCGCAATCACTTTGCCAACGTGCTGGCGGCCGTTCTCGCCCCAGTACCACATGAAAAACGGATGCGCGCCGTGATACGCATTGCCGCGCCGGTACATCTCGACGTAACTGGGATTATTGGCAAACTCGCGCTCGTACTTGTCGCGCAACACAAATGCGTCGCGCGTCTCCGGCAACAGTCGATTGAAAAATTCGATGTAGCTCGGATGAAATTTGTGATCAAACTCGTCGTAGCAGGGATGATGAATGATCAGCACGCCGCCTTTTTTCAGTAGCGGCTTGTTGCGATAGAAGTTGAAGTGATAACCGAGACCCATCACCTGTACCAGCAACGGATTCAAGACCGAATAGACGTTATATGGTGAAATGTCCGGAATGCCAGTGATGAGAATGTCGCATTGACCACGTACCGGAATGGCGTATTGATCGAAAGCCTTTTCAATAATCTTCGCGTGTACTGGGTCGGTATTGCCGGCATGACAGGCAATCATCTCGTATTGCGCCGGTTTTGAGTGAAGCAGCTTCCGGCGCGCCGGCCGTGGCAGCTTATTCATCGTGTAGCGCATCGCTTCAAACTTCATGCGGTCGAAGGCGGTAAAATCGTCTTCGTTCTTCAGCAGAAAGTCCATGTCGCCTTTGTACATGCGATTGTTGATGGCCGTTTCGATGTGAAAGACGTTCAGGTGCTCGTCAACAATCTTGCCGAGCCGGTGGACTTTGTGGTTCAACTCCGAACGCGCGGGGTCCATATAACTGTCTGAATCCCGAATCGTTTGCGGTTCATGGTGCGCGCGCAGCGATTCATAATCACATAAGCCGACTGCAACTGACTTGTGTCCGCCATCCATCGGCACCAGGTTGATGTTCACGTAGATCAGCAGATCGCTTTCTGCTGCCCGGCGGTTTAGTGTTAGTGGCTCTTTGTGTTTCGTCTCGCCGATTTTGATCAGGCCGTCGAGCCATTCCGCGTCGTGGTTGTAGTAACGATCAGGATAGTATTCGTCGAAGATCTTTTTCCCGACCATTCGCTTCATTTCCCATTCAGTCATTTTCCGGTGCAGCGAATTGGCGATGATGATGTGAACGTCATCAACACCGTGGCCGGCCAGCATGTCTAAAACAATTTCCAGCACCGTTTGCCGAATGTCCGGCGTGGCCATGGGCGGCAGCGGCAAACTGATATCGTCTACGGCGACCGTGACCTGCATGCCGGGTTCGAGCTGGGCAAACAATGGATCACAGCCATGCGGATGATTCAGCGCATAACGAATTGCGGCCTCGCGGTTTGGCAGACCCTTGATGGGCGCGTTGGGATAAAGCACGCGCGTCCCGATCGGAAGATCCTCAAGGATGAAGTCCTCGCCGGACGGCATGATGCGTGGCGCGCTGTCGCGATCGATGTAGACGACTGACTCGTGTGTTTTTCGTCGTAGTTGCAGGGCCATAATTGGAAACCGGTAAATGGTGAATAGTAAATGGTAAATGGTCGCGAGCGGCGAAAGGGTGATCGATAACCTGTTAACAGATCAGGTTGCCAATGGGCGCGCACCTAAATGTCGCACCAACCCGGTTATCAGACGACCAATTCTATCGAGCTCACGAATGAGTAAACGAAAACTGGTTTCATCAAGATAACCAAGTCTGCTAGCGATAATAAGTTCAGTTTTAAGTTCACTCGCAGACCCTTGAGAGTTTGAAAGGAAATGCGCAAATTCCTTTCTGGAATGTCGCCCCGCACCTTCGGCGATATTGGCCGGTATCGAAACCGCTGCGCGCCGAATTTGACTGGTGAGCCCATAGCGCTCCTCCTTTGGAAAGTGTTCGCTGTTTTTGTAGATCGCAATAACAAGTTCTATCCCTTTGGCCCAAGCCTCAAGCTTTTGATGTGGACGCATGGTTGTCAGCTCCTTTCGAGTGAGTTGTTAACCATTTACCATTCACCCTTACTTCAAATTCAGAATGGGCCAATCATGGTGCAGAGCTGTCTGACGCAACCGCCTGTCAGGGTTAATGACGGCAGGGTGACCAACGATAGAGAGCATCGGCAAGTCGCTCATGCTGTCGGTATAGGCGTAAGAGTCGCTAAGACTGAGGCCTTCGCGCTCGGCGAACACTCTGATCCAGGAAGCCTTCGTGGCCGCGGCCATCACCGGCGGCAGCAGTCGGCCAGTGGCGACGCCGTTAACAAATTCCAAACGGTTCGCGACGTAGTCTTCAATTCCGAGGTGCTCCATCAGGGGCTTCACCGAAACATCCAGCGCGCCAGTCACTACAACCTGTCGCAAGCCGTTACGACCCGACTTCTCCAACAGCTCATAGGTTCCGGGAAAAACCGCCGGCTTCAAGACGGAAAGAAATAAATCATCTGCCAGATACCGCAGGCGGTCTTCCTTCACCCCTTTGTACCGCTTGAAGTAAAGGTCGTTAAAAACTTTTCGGCTGTATTGATCGGTTATTGCAAAGACGGGCAAGCTAAGCAGCGTTGACGCGCTTTTTTTGAAACTGCGAAAAAGCCCCGGCTCATTCCGGGCATAGAAGCCCAGGGTATGGACCAGGTTCGTGCTGACCAGAGTGCCTTCCAGATCGTAAAATGCCGCCGCTGCCAATACCACCTCCGTGAACTTATCTCAAGCTCCCCGGCATACATCGGGGCTATCGCGAGTATTGATTAATGAAGGGTTGTCACTATAACCTAAACCAGCGTTTCCCGGGTAATCAACAAATTATGTGTATGGCGTGACCAGACAATCGTGGGCTGATGAAGGGAGATTTTGTGAAAACAGGCCGAAAATGGAGTGTCTTGCTGCTGTACTTTGGCGCGATTTTGCTTCTGGCCGCTAACTCTGGTTGCCGGGAGCGTTCAATTCAGCAGAGCGGGGAGAGCACCTCGGGACCAGAAAAAAGTACCGGCCAGAGAATAACTGAGGCCGACGATTTCTATCGTCAGCGAAAAGATCTCTCAAATGCTCGCCGTGGAATCATCGCTCTGCGACAGGCGCGCACTCGCGATTCAGGAAACTACGAGCTCGCCTGGAAGCTCGCAAGATTCGAATACTACCTCGGCTCGCATGCAAAGGATGATGCGGAGCGGGAAGCAGCATTCCGCGACGGCATCGAGGCGGGAAAGACAGCGGCGCAGCTTCAGGACAACAAAGCCGATGGCCACTTTTGGTTAGGGGCTAACTACGGAGGCAGTGCGGAGATGAGCGTGCTGGCAAGTTTGTCGAGCTTTCAGGACATCCGCATGCAAATGGAGAAGGTGATAGAACTGGATGAGAGTTATGCGAGTGGAAGCGCATATCTTGGCTTGGGCCAGCTTTATCTCAAAGCGCCAAAGATTCTGGGCGGAGACAGCAAGAAGGCAGTGGAATATTTGGAAAAAGGTTTACGGTTCGGCAGCGATAATGCGTTGCTACACCTTCGCCTGGCCGAGGCTTATCACGCCCTGGGTCGGGACCAGGATGCTCAAAAACAAATTGATTTCATTTTGAATATGAAGCCCGATCCTGATTATCTTCCCGAGTACGAAGATGCGGTCGCCGGGGCGAAGCAGCTTGAAACAAGAACCCGATGAAACTTACTGACTCTTGACGCTTATTCGCTTCAATTCCTCCAGGGTGCGCTTATGCTGTTCCAGCTTTTGGCCTGCCTCGCCAAGTTTTCCCTGTGAAGTGAGGCGCTGATAATCGTCTAATTCCTGAACAGCTTTGCTGATTAATTGCTGGGCATTTTCAGCCGGTGGCGGCGAGGGGCCGGGCTGCGTAGCAGTTTCTCCAGGTTTCTCCGGCTGCTGGCCCGGCTTCTGTTCAGCCTGCGGTTCGCCAAAGAGATTTATCATTGCTTCATCGAAAGTCTTTCCGTAGCCCAGGCGATCCTGAATTGCTAACACCACCAAACGCAGTTCGGGCATGGGACTGCTTTCAGCTTTCAAATATATGGGTTCGACGTAGAGCAGCGATTTACCGATAGGAATTACCAACAAGTGTCCGCGCAGCACGTGCGAGCCTTGTTGGTTCCACAGTGTGAACTGCGAGGAGAGCTGCGCATTTTGATCGATGCGGGCTTCGATTTGCAGTGGACCATCGATAAGCCGCGACTTTGGAAAGTTGTAAATCAGAAGCTTTCCATAGTTTTCGCCGTCGCAGCGGCCGGCCATCCAGCCGATCATGTTATTCCGGCTTGCAGGAGTGAAAGGCAGAATCAAAACAAACTCGTTGCGGATCTGTTCACCGGGCAATTGCATC